>NZ_JBSMXK010000003.1:0-154975 GCF_053761865.1 Enterococcus bulliens | reverse complement strand
ACTCCTTTCGTTTGTTTATTTTGTGGTGATTTAATCATACAGGAAGCGAGTATGTTTTTTAATACCTAAAATGACAAATGGACTGATGAATTGAATTCAATTCATCAGTCCATTAAATTATAGAGCCCTTTTTTGTTAAAAAGAGTTGCGAACGGTTACAATTTTGATATAATAAGTAACGTAATGTTATGTTATGAGTGGAGGAATGACAACATGGAACAAGGTACAGTAAAATGGTTTAACAACGATAAAGGCTTTGGCTTTATCGCAGTTGAAAATGGCGACGATGTATTCGTGCATTTTTCAGCGATTCAAGGAGATGGCTTTAAATCACTTGAAGAAGGACAACCTGTTAGCTTTTCAATTGTAGAAGGTTCAAGAGGACCTCAAGCAGCAGACGTTACTAAATTATAGTCAGTTAAACAGGCCACCTGTTCAGGTGACCTGTTTTTTATTTTCTATGTATTCATGGTATACTATTAAGACTAAGGGGGTGGGCAAGTGGAGCTAAACTATCAAGTTGATGATTTTCGCGCCACGATTTACTATGGCCAGACCTTAAGTGAACTGAGAAAACAATTACCGGTACACGATCAGTTGATCATATTTACCACGCCGAAACTATATGAACGTTTTGCAGAAAAAATGACTCAGTGGTATGATGATCGACTTACGTTTTATATCATCCCCCAAGCGTTATATCGTAATAACTTAGAAGAAATGACGCAAATCGTAAATTTTTTAATGCCATTTAATGTGCAAAAGAAAATGGTTTGGATTGCGTTTGGTAGCGAGAGTGTGGTATCGTTGTCTAGTTTTCTAAGTATCCATTCGCAATACCAGATCACGTTATATACCATTCACCACACATTACAATCATTTGTAGCAGCCTTATATCCGCAAAAGGAATTAGTGATGAGGCAAAACGAAGTGGTACTGCATACGCAAATGGTCCCGAAACGAATCGGATATGTTCAGTTAGATTTCGTTTATACAGTAGCAGAACGGATGATCGATTTAGCGATCGGGCTAAAATATGGCTGTTTGGTTGATCGTGATTTGCTCATGCATTTAATGAAGACGTATCACACGAGCGATCAATTCGAAACAATCCCGATGACGCCTTTTTTGGATACGATCGTTCTGAAGACAAGTGAACATGCTAGAGCATTGCAAACATATGAACGAGTATTTGAACGAGCCTTTTATCAGACAGAGCAAGGGCATTTATTGTCCGCGAATATGAAACGTTTTTTAGGAATATTCTTTCATATCCTATGGGATTTACTTGAGCTAAACGAATACGAATTGAGTAACGCTCTCTTTTTGTGGTTAAAAAAGTTAGGCTATCCAGTTAATTTACCCATAAGTTTTAGTTTCGCCGATTATTTGATCCAAGTAAAGACGTTGTTAACAAAAGAGTCTGTAGTGTGGCGATTAGAGTCAGTCGGTACTCTCCATCAAGTCGAAATAGAGACCGCACTGGATCAGTTTGACGCGTTATTTGAGTATTATCAACAAGAATTAAAGGAGTACAAGTAGATGAGCGAAAGCGAAAAAATGTTACACGCATTACAACAAGAAGATCTAGCGCAAGCACAGTTAGCCTTTCAACAAGCATTGCGACAAGATGATGAACAAACTTTAGCTGCATTAGGAGAAGAACTGCTCCAGTTAGGATTTTTACAGGAAGTAAACGAGATTTTTGAGCTATTATTAACTCGTAATCCAAAGCAAGTCGGCTATTACTTGCCATTAGCTGAAGTAGCGATCGAAAATAATGATACTGAAGCGGCATTTGAGGCTTTAGAGAGTATTCCAAAAACTAGTGAATTCTATGCGCAAGCTTTATTGATCACAGCGGATCTATATCAGGTGCTTGGCATTCCTGAAGTTAGTGAGGCAAAATTAAACGAAGCATTAGAATACGTAGAAGAAAAAAGCGTGATTTTATTTGCTTTAGCGGAATTATATTTTACGACAGATCGTTATCAAGAAGCGCTTGAGTATTACCGTCAAGTAGATGAACGCGAATTTAATCTTCCTTCTGTTTCGCTAGTTGAGCGGCAAGGGGTGGCGTTAAGCATGTTGGGCGCATTTGAAGAAGCGATCGTGTTATTAGAACAAGCGCTAGAAGAAGAAGAGACAGATGATCGACTGTTCCAACTGGCTTTTGTCTATTTACAACTTCAAGAAAACGAAAAAGCGATTCACTATCTACAAAAACTGCGCGTGTTGAATCCACAATATGAAGCTTTGTATTTATTCTTAGCAGAAGCATTACAACAAGAAGAATTGTTACAAGAAGCGCAAGAAGTGATTGAAGAAGGGATTTTAGAAAATCCTTATCGTGTTGAATTGTATCACTTTGCCTCAGAAAATGCTTATCGATTGAACGAAGCCAAAAAAGCTGAAAAATTCTTAGTCGATGCATTAGAAATTGGCGAACGAACTGACGACACGTTATTGATATTAAGTAATTTATATATCGATGAAGGATTTTATGAAGAAGCACTCGATGCGATTCGTCAAATGGAAAATCAAGATCAACCCTTTGCGCTGTGGAATCGTGCAAAAGCGGCTTATGAGTTAGAAGAATTCGCCGAAGCAGCAAAATATTATGCGTTGGCAAATGAACAATTGCATCATGAGATCGATTTTATGAAAGAATATGGACTATTTTTACGCGAAGAGGGACGATTAGAAGAAGCATTACCTTTATTGACCCATTATCTAGCACATGAACCAGGCGATTTAGAAGTACAATCGATCTTAGATGACTTAACAGAAAGATAGGTGAGTAAAAGTGATCCAGTTAGAAGAAAAAATCCAGTGGTTGCGTTATCTCTTGACTTCGGTCACTTTTTCAAGACGAGAAATTTCTTGGATGCTTGATTACTTGATCCATCATGAAGGAATCGTGAAACAAATCCAATTTGTTGAACATGCAGAAAAAACACCAAGAGGCATTCGTTTTGTTGCGGGTCAACATGTCGATCAACCTTTGAGTTTATTTTTAGATGGACGGACGTTTCATGATGTGGATCAAATCTTCCACGAGATTCGGTTTAAATGGCGAGAACCGTTATTTGTCGAATGTATTTTAGACGCTAAGACGATTCCCACGCGTTATCTTGGTCTAGTCGAAGATAATCCTTATTATCGTTGGAACGATCAAATTAGCCAACAAGATGTGGAAAAAGTCGAACGTTCGCTAAAACAATTGGAGTGGGAACAAGCACTAAAGGCAATTCATGAAGAAATCAATGAAGCACTCGATCAAGGCGATCATGCACGCTTTCAAAAAGCAAGTGAAGAATTGGAACAATTACGAATTCAAGAGGCTGACTTTTTCTAGTTAGTCTTTTTGAAGTGGAGGATGGAAGATGAGTAAATCACTAGCAGCGATGCAACAAGAAGTCGATGCGTATATCGCACAATTCAAAAGCGGTTATTTCAGCCCTTTGGCACAGATGGCACGCTTAACAGAAGAAATGGGTGAATTGGCTCGAGAAGTCAATCATCATTATGGAGAAAAAGCAAAGAAACCTACGGAAGCTGCAAAAACAGTTGCAGAAGAATTGGGTGATGTATTGGTAGTGACTATGATCATGGCCAATTCTTTAGATATCGATCTAACGGCAGTGTTTGATCAAAATATGCAAAAATTCAACACACGCGATGCCAATCGTTTTGAACGTGTAGATGAAGTTAAGAAAGAGGAGTCAATGTGAAAAGCCAAATGACGTTGCCAAAAGAATTTAGTCAAGCCAGTCCGGTTATCACAAAAATCGAACAAGCCGGATATGAAGCCTATTTTGTTGGTGGAAGCGTACGAGATGTCTTTTTGAACCAGCCGATCCATGATGTCGATATTGCGACCAGTGCCTTTCCAGCTGAAATCAAAATGCTATTTAAACGAACGATTGATGTCGGGATCGAACATGGCACAGTATTGGTTTTGACTGAAGCTGATCAATACGAAATTACGACTTTTCGTACAGAGTCTACCTATCAAGATTTCAGACGTCCAGAAAAGGTAGAATTCGTACGCTCACTAGAAGAAGATCTAAAACGTCGTGATTTTACGATCAATGCACTTGCGCTTAAATTGGATGGACAAGTGATCGATTTATTTGATGGGCTTCAAGATCTGCATGATCGAGTGATCCGTGCAGTCGGGGATCCTCATGAACGTTTTCATGAAGATGCACTGCGGATGATGAGAGGGTTGCGTTTTATTAGTCAACTAGATTTTGAAATGGAAGCCCAAACGCTTTTAGCGATCAGTGAAAACAGTCATCTCTTAAAAAAAATCTCTGTCGAGCGAATCGCAGTAGAATTTGAAAAATTGATGTTGGGTTTGAATCGTAAACGCGCATTGACACTATTTATTGAGACAAATGCATATCAATTTTGTCCCAAATTTGCATCTTATAAACCACAATTAACAGCACTAGCAGACTTACCGCAATTGCCTCTTGAAGATGCGATCGAAATCTGGAGTTTAGTGACCTTGATGCTTGAAGTTCCGATCGATCAAATTTCATCTTTTTTGAAAGCCTGGAAAGCTTCGAATCAAGTCATCAAGATGGTCCAATCCGTTCGTCAAGGTTTAGCCATTCGTCAAATCCGTCAGTTTAGCGAATACGAATTGTATACTTTGGGTGAAACCAGTGCTTGCTATACAGAACAGTTACTTGCGTTTTTTGATCTTCCACAAGATACTAGTGTAGCAAGACGTTATCAAGATTTGCCTATCCATAGTTTGAAAGAGCTTGCGATCAATGGGAGCGATCTTATGCGCCATTTTCACAAAGAAGCAGGTCCTTGGTTGAAAGAGTGGCTTAGTCTAGCCGAGCGCGCGGTAGTAGAGGGTAAGGTCTTGAATGAGAAACAGGAGTTATTTGATTATCTTTTCACACAAGTAAATGAATAATTCTGTGCAAACGCATTCTGATGTGCTAAAATTAAGGTGTAATAAATATTGTTTAAGGAGTGTTTCAGATGGCAAGAGAGATGAAAGCATTAAAATTCCTTTTCCGCAACGGAGAAACTTGGACAGTGGATCGCCGTTTTATCGGAGATTTATGGATTAAACAAATTACAACAAGCTACGGTCGAATCAATGGAGGAGAATTCGTTGAAATCCATCCATGTGCTGGCTTTAAAATTGAAATCTTCCAAGAAGGTGATCAAGTAGCGACACACGATATTAATCTTGGTGGCTTGGAACTAGGAATGTTCTCACGCGCATTAAAATATCAAGATATCGAACGTATGGAAATCTTATACCGTACCGGTACATCAGAAATCGTCTACTTCCCATACAAAGACACAGATGGCGATGGATTAGACAATGTCTACCAATCAACAAAAATTAGCGAATCAACAAAAAATCTATATATCGTGATCGATCCTGAAAAATCAGTCGATGACATTTATGGAAAAGAATTGAAATAAACGTCTAATGCTCTGTACTTAAGGTTTAAGTACAGAGCGTTTTTTTAATTATAAAAATATGTTTTGTTATTTTATTTTGAAAGAATATTTTAAAAATACAGACGAAATGTTCTTTCAGATATACTATATTTGCGATTAAGGCAAGGATTAGATTGCGATAAATATTTGACATTTGACGATACTTATTTAATATAGAAAGAGAAGGGGGTTATTTTATGATAAAAGCTTATAAAGAATATTGGAATAATATTACAGTAATGAACGCATCTGCAACAAGAGCACAATACTGGTGGCCGCAATTGATCAATTACTTTGTGTTGATTTTGTATACAACATTAACACAAACTTATAAATACATTGATTTTATGGCAGATGGAACGAAAGTCATTAAAGAATTAAATTTAGTGACCATTGTCTTTTTGATCCTAAGTTTTCTGATTTGGCTTGCCAATTTTACTGTCAGAGCAAGAAGATTTCATGATCGTAACCACAGTAACTGGTGGATTTTATTTTACTTGATTCCGGTAATTGGAAACTTGATCATTTTAATTACCCTGATTTTACCAAGTAAAAGAAATACAAGATGGCCAAATAATCAAGCACAATAATCAAAATCCTAGCGAGAACTTCACGATATATGAAGATCTCACTAGGATTTTTATTGTTAATAAGGAGTGCCGTTAGCATCACAAGCTTGAACTAGTCCTTGTGGTGATACACGATAAAATCCGGCGGTAACAGAACCACCTTGTTCGACCATCGAGAGCACAACCAATCTAATCAGATAATCTTGACCAATTTGTTTTATGGGAACGAAACTAAGGTCGTCAAGTGATTGATTTTTTGAAGTAAAATTATCTTTTAGGATTTGAATGGCTTTATCTTCGGTAAACAGAGGGTAACCTGATTCTTTGGCATACCAAGCAAGACCCTCATTTTTCCAACCTGAATTGATCAAACTTAACTGTTCAGCACCACTTGTCGTATAGTTATGCGTACCAACTTTTGCAAAAGGATTGTACGCTCGATAAACTGGCACTGTACCGTAACGATCCGAGTAAAAGGCAATCCCTTCATCTTTCCAACCAATAGAAACCAGTGCTGTTTTTTCAAAAGTATTTTGAGTATAATGATGATCTCCTGAGTTTTTGTTATAGAGTCTAAAGACAGATACATAGTCTTTAAATGGAGCGACCCAGCCAACCCCTTCGCTATTCCAACCCACAGTAGTAAGGTGTGTCATTTCATCAAGACTTTTTGTATAAAAATGCTCTCCAGAATTAGGATTATACATGCGATAAATCGGAATATACGTTAACTCTTCTGCTTGAACTTGAGTGGTGATACCGATGCCAACTAAAGATAAACCTAAGATACAACAACCAATTGCTTTTTTCATTTGGTAACGCTCCCTTCTTGATATGCTTAGTGTACTAAATTTTACGAATGAACTCAAATTAAGACATGCGCTCGCTAACCTCTAATAAAACAGTTATAATAAAGCAACGATGATAAAGGAGGTAGTGGATTGAAAACTATAAAAGAAGCGATACTAACACGTCGAACAGCAAAAAGAAGTTTGACTGATCCAGTAGAACAACAGCTTTTGTTGGATCTATTGGAACAAGCGAGTCAGGCACCATACCACAAAGAAGAACCTTGGTATGCCAAAGTGATCACTACGGAGGCGGAAAAAATATATTTAGCGCAAGAAATCATCGATTTTTATAAAGAAATCCGGCTTATTCATGACGATGCTTCAAAAGAAAAATTTACTAAAAAGATTAATCGCTTGATTAAAGAAGCACCAGCTACGATTTTGTTTGCGTATAAACAAGTACCACATAATCGACGTTTAGATAGTGATGCTTCACAGGCGACGGCTGCCTTGATCCAAAATTTTTCACTACTGCTAGATGAACATCGTTTGGTAGGGTTTTGGGCCTCATCACCATTTGTACTAAATGAAGAATTTACGCAACGTCTTGGGTTTCCAGAAGGAACCATACTTGTCGCAAATTATCGTGTGGGATATAAAGATGAAAGTTTAGCTTCCGGAGTGAGAAAACGCCGTCCAGTCAAAGAGTGGGTCAGCCAATTGGATATAAAGTAAACCATCACGTGCTAGTTATTTCTAGCACGTGATAGTTTTAGTTGATGAGTTAAGCGTTCTACGAAAGAGTCTAATGATGTTAAAAATGATGTCACGTTTTTATTTCAAACAAAACAAAAAGCTCAAAACACTGAAAAATCAATGTTTTGAGCTTGAAAACTAAATGATTATTTAGTTTCGCGGTGTTAAGAAAGTGGTATAAAATAACGAGTAAACTAGTGTGCTAGTTGGTGTAGCAATGATTGTAGTAACGAATAAACTCGTCTTACACGCATTTTGTGTGTACGTTTGTGGGTAAAAAAATCGTTAATTGTCCATAAACTCTGTGAATCGATCACTAGCATTGCGTTTGGATGTTTGTGTAATGTGTGTGTAGATATCCATTGTGATAGTTATAGATGAGTGACCCAGTCGTTCTTGAACATCTTTAAAGTTTGCTCCAGCTTCAAAGAGTAAACTTGCGTGCGTATGCCGAAACCCATGATTTCCTAATCGATGTAACTTAGCTTGGTCCGCAATTTTATTTGAGCGATTATAAATGTTTTGTCTCGGGATAATTTTTCCACGTGGATTTGTAAAAATAGCAGAACATTTTTTTACACCCATCAACTTAAATATCTGGGTTTGTTTCTCGTGCCAAAAATCTAAATAGTTTATTGTTTTATCGTCAATAGTTATTATACGGTTCGATTGCCTTGTCTTAGGCTCTGTAATGATAAAGCCTTTCTCTTTATCAGACAATGTCTTATTAACGGTTATGAGCCTGTTAGAACGGTCTAAATCATTCCAAGTTAGTGCAAGAGCTTCACCGATTCGTAAACCAGTATACGCGAGCGTGTGGAATAATGTCATGTCGTAATTTGCATAATAAGTGTGTATTAAATTTTTTTCAGGTACTAATTTTTCATTTTCAATCGTTTGATTCAAAAAAATCTTTAGTTCTTCTTTTGTATAAAATTTATATTTTTCACGCTTGAGTTCAGTGTTGTTTCGTTTAGGAACTAATATTTTTCTAAACGGGTTACTATCAATTAGTTCTAATGACACACCATAATCCATTATCCGCCTCAAATAGCTTAGTAATTTAGTATACATGTCAAATTTTTTTGACCATTCATTGACTTGTTGTTGTGCAGTTTTCAAATCAATACGTTCAATAATTAAACCACCAAACGTAGGTAATATATATTTTTTAACTCTATAATCTGTAGCAATGTACGTAGATTCTCTAACAGATGATTTATAGTTTACAAGCCACATTTCATACAACTCGTTAAAAGTCGTCTTCTTATTTTTACTACCGAGATTGATTTTATTGTCCTTAAAATCAACCATTAACTGTGTTAGATCAGATTGTGCTGCTTTTTTTGTGGGAAATCCTTGCCGAGTTGTCTCAACTCGTTTTCCAGTGAGATAATCAATACCAATGTAGGCTTTATATTTCCAAGCTGATTGGCCATTCTTTTTTTGATATTGTGTAAATGTCGCCATATTGTCTACACCCCTTAAATTTGTTACAATAGGCGTAACAAAATAAGCCTATTGGTAGGTTATATATTGTACAGACACGCTCTCCGGTCGCCAAACTTGATGAGTGTGTCTATTTTATTGTGTTTTAAATTGCCAACCCATCCCTAATTTAAATCTATCTAAAACTTGCGAGTAGTTGTAGTGTCCATCGCTATCCGCGATAAGATTATCAATCATGAATTGATTTGCTTCGTACTCCATTTTTGAATGCATTGTAGATAAGTCATATAGATTAAACATATCAGTGTGACGTTTGATGTGTCCTAACTCATGATAGATAACACATCTGGCATCAATTTCAGACAACTCTTCATTCACAAATATTGTTTTGTATCCAGGAATGTAACAACCTTTGCACTCTAATTTCATATACACCAATTCAATATTTAATTGTTTTAATTCAGCATTAATGTCCATAGCACACCTCTAGTCGTCATGTAAACGACCTTCAATATACCCTAAAATGGCCGCTTTATCCTTCTCACTCAACTTTTTACCATCGAAACTAACTGCTCCATCAAGCATTTGTTTTAAATCATACTTTGATTCTTCTTCTTTAATTAATTCAAAGTGTTTGTTAGTTAACTGATCATCAAAAAATTTAAAATTCTTTTTAAATCTAGGGTCAATTTCAGATGCATCAACATTAAAAACTTTTGCAATTTTCAACGTGTTTTCTTCGGTGATTGTTGAACGCTTCGTGAAGTAACCTGATAATGTAGAAGCAGGTATTCCTGTTAAATCTGCAATTTGAGCTTGCGTTTTTCCATTCGTAATTTTAAGTAAGTTACTAGCAATTTCCTCTCTGAGTCTGATATCAAAATCAGATATTGGTTTTCGTCCCATGTTATTTTACCTCTTTTCGAAATGTCTTATTTTCTTCATGATAACTAGTTTTTTCGTTATTTTCAAGAATAAACTCGTTAAATTACAATGTTTTTTAATTAAAATAACGAAAAAAATCGTTGACACAACGAATAAACTCGTTATATACTTTATTCATCGAAAGGAGGAACAATGAATGACAAAAAAAATCTCTTTGGAAGGAGCAAGAATTTTAGCAGGATTATCACAGAAAGAAGCCGCTAAAAAATTCGGTGTACACTACCAAACACTTGCATCTTGGGAGGATGACCCTAGCAAGATGCAACGTAAATTTCAAGACATGATAAAGGACATTTATTATGTGTCAGACGACGCAATTTTTTTTGGAACTAAAAACGAGTTTACTCGTTATTACCAAAAAGAAAACAATTAGTAAACACATAAAATAACAAAAAAATGAGGTGATTTTTTTGGAGGTAATGTTGACTGAACAAAATGCAAATGAACTCAGAAACTTTATCTACGAATTAGTAAAAGATGAAATTGAGCGTGTTCGTAATGATACGAGTTTAGATAGACAAATTTTAAATCAACGTGAGATTGCGGAATATTTCGGTGTTTCAGCATTTACAATTCGGGAATGGGAAGGTAAGGGAATGCCATTTGTGAGTTATGGGGTCAAACTTAAATTTTATGATAAGAATGCCTGTCGAATTTGGTTAATGGAGAAAAGTAGGTGATCTAATGACAAACGAAAAAAAAATTATAGTCGACATCTTGTTACTAGCATTGGCTTTAGCAGCTTTTGCAATCGCATCTTGGTTAGCTCTGAAAGTTTTGTTGACAGTTCTGGCAATCGTCACTTTTGCATCAATATGTTTTGTGTATGGTTACAGTGCTTGCAAAGAAAAAATGACCGTGAGGGATGAACGATGAGTGATGAATAAAAAGCGAGAATCATCCTCGAAAATATGGATAAAAATGGTATCCAAATTAATTAGAATTTAGAAAAATATTATATGAATGGGATCATTGCAGGACTTGAAAGAAATTAAAAAAGATTGAAAGGGGGTGAGGAAATGAAAGGATATGTAGCGATTAGGCAGAATCAAGATAAATTAATAACTTCTTTCGAATGTCTTGACGCTAATCAAGTTGATGATCTTGTAGAAAATTTTAAACAAGATTCGATTAGATGGTACGGCAGTAGAATTGCTATCGATGAAGAACATGATGGTGATGCGATAATCTACAAAGTTATCGAGAACAACGCCTTCTGTTTAGAAACACTTAGTGTTATTAAACAAAAAAAAGACTGACCGCCGGCAAGCAAAGTCAGTCACTTAAAACACTTATAAGGAGAGTATACCACTATGAAATTAAAACCTCAAAATACACACAAGCACCTGTTAAATTTTATTGGTTCGCCTGTAAGACCTGTTTTAACTTGTTTCCACTATCAAAATGGTGATGTAGTAGCTACTAATAGCCATATTGTATTAAAAGTTAAAAACTTGTCTCCTGACAATCTAGGCGAATTTAATTTCAATCCAAAAACACTTGAAATTAATACGGATGCTTATCCGGACATAGATCGTGTAATTCCTACGAACTTTAGCTCCGAATGGAAGATTACACCATCGTCTTGTTCCGTCATTACTAAATTTCTTAAAGGTTTTCCAAAAAACACCAGTATTAAAGTCAAAGTTAATTTAGACGGATTGGAAATTTCAAATGGCGAAATTTCTTCACTGTTCCAGATTAGAAATGTTGGTGGCGACAATCGCGTTGAATTTACTTGTAATGCAACGTACTTAAAACACATTCTAGCGTTTGTTGCTGACTATACAAACGACCTCGTGACTTTTGGTTTCGTTAGTGAGATTCGTCCGATGGTCTTTAAAGTGGACGGAGAATTTACGGCAGTGTTAACGCCGTTAAGAACCTCGAAAGGACGTGCATAATTGTGATTTATCAAATACACACGGGGGAAGTCATCAATGTTGAAACGATGGAAGATATTCGTGGCTGGATGAATGACGACACGTATGAAATTGCTACGGATCTGATAGACGAAAAAGTAAACGAGATACGAGAACTAGAAAAGGAAATCTCTGCCCTAGAAGATAGTATCAAGGAACATGAATGGAAATTAAAAAACATTGTCAAACTTTGCGAAAAATATGTGAAGGATGTCGAAACGAAAGAACTAACAAAGAGCCAACTATTGACTCGATTTATCAGAATTTTAGATGAAGCTGAAAGCGAGGAATGAAAATGAGTGAAATTGAAAAACTAGCTAAGGAACTACAAGACTATACAATATCTCTTGGTAGCCATAAACATATACAGAATGTATCTAACCGTCTGGTGGAATTAACCGAGCAACCGCAACTATTAGGAGTGTCGAGAGTTGTTCAATATGAAAAAGGAAATGTAAAAGTGCAGGTTTCCGAAAAATTAAACGAAGATTTAGCAATGCATATTACATTTTTAGCAATGAATGTAGAAGCATTAGCTAATAAGTTAAGAGTATCTACAGAAACAGTGCTTGAGCTTGTAAAGGAGAATATTGAAACAGAGCTTATGATGTTTAATTTGGAACAGGAGGAAGAATGATGATTAATGTAACAGTAGGAAGAAAAGCAAAGACATTAAACGAAAACGTAGTGAAAATAGTAGGCGGAGCAATACTTAATTATTGCGATACAGGAGTAATTGACGAGAATGACCGAGACGTGATTTTAGTGCAATGCGAAAATGAGTCAGGAGACACGGAGTATTGGTTAGCTCATCAATTATCAGGAGTGGAGGAAGAGTGATGAAAGTATTAGATAAGGTCACAGGTGCAATAGTGGAAGTTGCGTTTATGACAAATAACGGCGTTGTATATCATCTGATTAATTCAGAGGGAGTAATCTACAGCAGATTCTCGGATGAAATTGAACAGGTAGAAGAGTGATCTTTAATTTCGCAATCGTCAGCGATAGCAAACAGGAGGAAGAATGATGAGGTTTAATGATGGCTTAACATTATTTAGTTTGTTGAATGGGGATAATAACGACACTAAGAACAACATTTTGAAGTCTCTTTATATATTAGAGGTGCATAAAGGGTCTGCGATATTTGAGTGTGAGCCATACGATTACGCATACAATACTAACAAAATGGATAAAACGCTTGAAAAAATTTGTAGAGTTATAGATAAACGCGAAAAAGCAATTTTCAAAAGATTGTCGCAAATATGTGACCATGAAATTAATAATCTTTCATTTACTTTTTACGATGATATGTCTGTTTATTCTGGTGGCACTAAATTTCTAGGCAAGAAAATGACGACTAATTTTTAGGAGGAAGAAAGATGAAGTGGTTATTTCCAAAATGGAAAATACCTAAAGGAGTATGGTAAATGAGCAAAACAAGCGAAAAGATAATAAAAAATAAAATTGTTGCAATCGAAAGAGCATTAGAAACCAACGATCAAGAGTTCATCAGACAATGGCATGGAAATAGAAGTTATGCTGAAACGGATTTAGAAGAATTGAAAGCAAGATTGAACTCTTTCCAAAATGGAAATGGTTGATGCAAAATTACACACACCAGTGAAATAGGAGGAATAAGATGGTACCAAGATTTAGAGCATTTTTAATTGAGGAGAAAACAATGCGAGATGTGGTAGATATTGATTTCGTCAGGAATATGTATTGTTTACAAGTGGGTGGAGCTACTATCGGGGAGTGGTTTTGGTATAGAGATTTATTCCTCATGCAATCCACAGGCCTAAAAGATAAGAATGGCGTGGAAATTTATGAGGGTGATGTAGTGGAAGCTGAAATCACGTTAGGTCATACAGATATTGGTGTTGTTAAATTTGAACGAGGTGAATTTAAGGTAGATGACGAAACAGAGGATATATTAAGTTTTGGTTTTTATTATAAATTTGAAGTTATCGGAAATATTTGGGAGGATCCCGAATTATTGGAGGAAGAATAGATGAAAGCAATTCTTAAATCAACAACGAATGCACAGATGTTATCAGAAGTAGATAAGACATTTCTATTTTACAATGCACCCGTTGAAAACCAACCATTCGCTTGCTATGGAATAGATACAAAAGCAGTCATATTATCAAGCGCGGTTGTATCAGTAGAATTATCAGACAATGCGCTAATAGTCACAACGAATAACAGCGAATATATTTTCGAGGTGATGGAATAATGTATCGAGCATGGGGCGTTGAGACGGGTAAAACCTACGTTGAGGCAGAAACATTAGAAGATGTGTGGAGAATGCTAGCACTAAAATTTCCAACGTTCTCAACGCAAAAAGACAAACGCGGACAGGTGAGAGCATCTTTTATCTATCCCGAACCGTTAAAAATTACGAAATTAGATTAGGTGGTGATGTAAATGCTAAACTTAAAATTTTTAGATTATAGAATAACCAATGACCATAACCAATTTATTTTATCGAGAGTACGAAAATCCGAAAACGGACAGATATCACTAGATAAAGATGGCAATGAAAATCTTAACGTCATGGGATATTACGACTTGAATAAACCGAAGCTTGTTTTACGAGCGATAGAGAACGATTTAATATTCAACGGGCAAGAAGAACTGACATCACGTAAAGAAGTAAGAGCACGCTGTATCGAGGTTGTATCACTATTGGAAGATATTAATGAAAGATTGATTGACAATGTCGGATCACATTAAGTTTTTTCCTCATCAGGAACGACTGTTAAATGATACTTACTCATTCAATCGAGTTGCTTATTATGTGGATATGGGTCTCGGTAAAACATTCATTGGGTCGGAAAAATTGTGGGAACTAAATACAGCCTATAATTTAGTGATTTGTCAAAAATCAAAAATAGATGATTGGAAAGAACACTTTGAGATGTTTTATCCTGAATACAATGTGATTGTGTTTGATAAACAATCACTCGAAATTATACGTTCAGAAACGATTTTAATCGTTAATTATGATAAAGCATGGCGTAGACCTGAGTTAACTCGTTTAAAAGACTTTACATTGCTTCTGGATGAATCATCCATGATTAAAAACGAACGCTCTAATCGCTCTAAATTCATCCTTAAATTGCATGCTAAAAATGTGATTCTGTTATCTGGTACACCTACCGGTGGAAAATATGAGGAACTCATTTCACAGGTTAATTTGTTGGGATGGAACATATCCAAAGATTTGTTTTTGAAACAGTATACGGAACGTGAATGGGATGAGTTGGATGGTGGATATAAAATCGTTGGATATAAAAATGTTGAACGGCTTA
Source organism: Enterococcus bulliens (assembly GCF_053761865.1). Lineage (NCBI taxonomy): Bacteria > Bacillati > Bacillota > Bacilli > Lactobacillales > Enterococcaceae > Enterococcus > Enterococcus bulliens. The sequence goes on along the minus strand of NZ_JBSMXK010000003.1, from coordinate 139,748 downwards.
AACGAAAGTTGAGAAAATATGGTGCTGTGTTCATGAAAACAGAGGAAGTTTTTGATTTACCAAAGCAAAATCACATCAATGTAAAAGTAAAAAATACGAAATCTTATCATGAATTTTATAAACATCATATGGCAGAATATCAAAATGAGGTAATCATTGGAGATACACCAGCTAGTGCCAAAATGTACTTGCGACAGTTCGCAGGTTGGATGAATCATAACAAACTGGAAAAACTGAAAGAAATGATTCAATCTACCAGTGATCGATTAATAATTTTCTACAATTTCAAAAAAGAGTACGAAGTAATTTCAAATTTATGTACAGATTTAGAACGTCCAGTAAGCACCATCAACGGTGATTTAAAGGATTTAGAAGCCTATGAAAAACAGGAGAATAGTGTTTCTTTGATTCAATATCAAGCTGGTGCAATGGGCTTAAATTTACAAAAAGCTAATAAGGTTATCTATTTTACATTGACAGATAAAAGTGAGTTATTTGAGCAAAGCAAGAAACGTATACACCGAATTGGACAAGAACTACCATGTTTTTACTACTATCTGTTAACAGATGGGAGTATTGAATGGCGAATGTTACAGGTATTAAAAGAACGTCGAGATTATAACGACGCATTATTTGAGAAAGAGGAGATGTGAGAATGGATGTTTTAAAACTACTAGAAATATCACAACGATTTATTATTACGAAACAGGATGATGGTTCCTATGATATTGAGAGTAATAACAGTGATGTAGGATCATCAATTGATAAAACAGGTGATATCAAATATTTTCTGACGGGATGCTATAACTCGGGTTCCGATTGGATAAGTATTGATGTTGAAGCTTTAAACGAGTTAACGGAGTTATGTGAATTGATTTTAAAACAGGAGGGAAAATAATCATGGAAAACGAAGTAACACTATTTGAAAATCAATATTTACCGGTGATGGCAAATTATGCGCTACTAAATCAACAAATCAAAGATGCCCAAGAAAAATTGGATGGAATGAAAAATCAATTAGTCGAGGGCATGGATCAATATGATATTAAGTCGATTGATAATGACTACTGCAAAGTCACACGAGTTGAAGCGAGTGAATCAACGAGTATAGATTTTAAAAAATTTAATAGCAACGAACCAGAATTATATGAAGATTTGTTGAAAGATTACCCGAAAGTGACGAAACGAAAAGCAACCGTCATAATTACGGTGAAGTGAGATGAAGCGATATAAGAAGATGCATATCGTGAAGCACGCATTGGAACTTTATATCAAGCGTGAAGGGATATCAGAAAAGGACTTGGCCCAAGAAAAAGCAGTTCTGAAAGAAGTTACGGATGACATCGAGGACATGAAACGATGTTATGGAATTCGGACTAGGGGTGAAGTGAAATGAAAGAATCTGCATTTCAAAATAAAGTAATTAATTTTTTAAAAGAAAACGATGTTTGGTATGTCAAATACTGGGCAGGAAGTAAATTTACCAAAGAAGGTATCCCAGATATTCTAGCGTGTATCGACGGCACGTTTCATGGAATCGAATTAAAAAACGAAACGGGCCAGCCTAGTAAATTACAACTATACAACATCAAAAAAATTCGAGATTCAGGAGGTGAGGCCTACATTTTAAGACCACAAAATTTTTCAGAATGGAAGGAGAGATGGTTTGAGTGAGCAATGTAGAACATCCACAGCATTACAATGTAAATGGGACGGAAACAATCGAAGTAATAAAAGCAGGCATGAGTTCGGAACAGTTCGAAGGTTTTCTGGTAGGTAATATTCTGAAATATATAGCACGTTATAAGTTTAAAAATGGAGTTGAAGATTTGGAAAAAGCAGCATTTTATCTGGAACGATTGAAAGACGAAGTAGGTGAATAATTCATGCAGTATAGTTACTCACGAGTATCATTATTTAAACAATGTCCGTACCACTTTAAATTAAGATACATTGACCAAATGAAAGAAATACCAGACTATTCACCAACAAGTCCATTAATTTTAGGTCATGCGTTACACACTGGAATTGAGACAAACCGTAAAACCATGTTGAACGAGTATTATAAGTCATTTCCGATTTTAACAGATGAGCAAGTTAACGAAGCAATCAAATTGGAAATCATGTTACCGAAGGTTAAAGAATTCATCAAAGAGAATTTTGGAAGCTGCAAACTGATTCATGAGTATAAGATAGATAAACCAAATTACATTGGATATGTCGATTTGATTGCGATAACTCCGACTGGCGAATGTATTGTCATTGACTTTAAGTATAGTAATAACATTGACAGCTATCTTGAATCAGAACAATTACACATCTATAAACACTATCTTGAACAAGACGGTTTCAAAGTTAAAAAACTAGGATTTCTATTTGTGGGTAAAGTATCTGCACGACAATCTAAAACTGAGGATTTATTCCAATTTAGAAAACGAGTAAAGTCGTTAACTCAATCTGCAAAATTAACCTATGTACCCGTCGAATATGATGAGAAAAAAGTCACTAGTTTTTTACTAAGTATCAAAGAAATTGAGCACACTCATGAATACCCAAAAAACCCGAGTGGGAAATGTTTTGCTTGTGCTGCGATTGAGAACAAGAAAAAAGGTAAATGGACGGTGTTAACAGCACCAGATTATTTAGAAAAAATACAAGATAAGAATGGAGAGATTTTAATGGCATTACCTAGTACACAAAGACGAGATATTTCAAAGGTTACAAAAAAGGTTATGTGGTGGTATGGTGCACCATTTACAGGAAAAACGACTTTTGCCAATCAATTTCCTAATCCTTTAATGCTAAATACGGATGGTAACATTAAATTTGTAGATGCACCATTTGTGAGTATTGCAGACCAAGTGACAAGTACAGGACGTGTAACAAACGTTAAAAAGGCATGGGAAATTTTAGATGAAACAGTATCTGAATTAGAAAAAGGCGACAATGACTTCAAAACTATCATTTTCGACTTATTGGAAGATATGTATCAAGCTTGCCGGTTCTATGAATACGATAAATTAGGCATCGAACACGAATCAGACAACAGCTTTAAGGCTTGGGATATTATTCGAAACGCCTTTCTCCAAATGATTAAACGGATCGTGCATCTACCATACGACAATATTATATTCATTTCGCATGAAGACATTTCCAAAGATGTAACAAAAAAATCAGGCGACAAAATCACGAGTATCTCACCAAATCTACAAGATAAAGCAGCGTTAAAAGTAGCTGGTATGGTTGATATTGTTGGTCGTATTGTAGCAGATGATGACGTTCGAAAAATGGAATTTAAATCAAAAGATTATGTGTTTGGTGGTGGACGTTTACCAAACTTATCCGTAACTGAAATTGATTTAGATTTAGATCAGTTAGAAGATGTGTATCGTTTAGCAAACAAAGGATTAACTGTACACCCGGAAACGAATAAAGTCGAATCAGAAACGAATAAAGACGTTGAAGAAGAACCGAATAGACGCAGTAAACGAAAAAAATCTGAAGAAAATGAAGCCGAAGAAATTAATGAAACCAATGATGTGGAAGAAGAATCTGTAGAAACGGAAGAAAAATCAGCAGAAAAACCAAAGAGTGAACGTAGACGTAAAAAAGCCGAGGTTGAAGTGACAGACGATGAAACACCTCCTGGGGAAGAACCTGAAAAAGAAGAATTACCTAAACGAAAACGTCGTGAACGTACAACAGAAGAACCTGTTGAAGAAACAGAAGAACCACGTCGTCGCACTCGTCGTAGAAGAGATTAATCATAAAGGAGAATGATCATGAAAAAACAATTGAACACGAAAGAACAATGGTTTGCTGATACGCAAGAGGAAGCTGAGAAAATTGTATTGGATGCCAAAGAAGAATTTCCAGATGAATTAATCGGGTACAGTATCCAAGAAAAGTCAAATAAATCAGGTGAATATTTCTTAGTAAAACTAGACATGAAATTTAACACACCAGCAGGAATCATGGAAAGCGAGTTAGCAAATGGTGAAGATGATGAAGCTGAAGAATGGGAAGAAGAAACTACAACTACGGAGGATGATGAATAATGGCAGAACAAAAATTTGATTGGACTAAATTTGATAAAAAAGTAGATTTGAACGCGTTAAAAAACGATGTAAAGGAAGCAGAAAAAAATGGCGGTGGAGATTTCCCAGAGATTCCGGATGGCAAATATGAAGTTAAAGTGAAAAATATGGAGCTTGGTCAATCTAAAATCAAAGAAAACGGAACCGGTGGCGACCCAATGCTAAAAATTCAATTTGAAATTTTAGCTGGAGAATTCAAAGGGAACTTGATTTTTTATAATGGTGTAATGCAGCCAGGTAATGAAATTGCATTTGGATTTCAAGTGCACCGAAATAACGAAATGTTACGTAACTTGTGGGATGCAGATCACGATGAAGTAGATTTTAATGGATTTGCTGATTATGCCGATTTGGTTTTAGATATTGCAGAAGAAATCATTGAAGATGAATGGAATTATGTTTTAGACCAAAGCACGAATACAAAAAATCCTAATTTTAAAAATTATGAAATTGTAGAGATTTTAGATTAAAAAATAAGGGACGTGCTAAGCGTCCCTTTTTGTAAAGTAGGTGAGCAAATGATTACAACCGAACAAATTAACGCTTTATTAGGAATAAAAGAATCGTATCAGGCTTCAGACGTCCTGATGAAAATATTGTTCGACAAAACGAGACGTGAAGAACTGTTTAATCAATTTTTAGAAATAGATTGGGATTTAAACAAAGATATGTTCCACGTTTACTTTGAAGAAGAACATGCCAATAAAAAGAAGTATGCGCAAGACTTTACACCCGATTCGATTAGCATGTTGGTATCAAAGTTGATTGATGCTGAAGCAAACGGAATGGGCGGATTGCGAATGGATGTGGCTAGTGGAACAGGTTCGCTTGTTATAAAAAAATGGGTTGATGACCGAATGAAGCACACGCCATTTGACTATTATCCAAGCATGTATTTTTACCAATGTGAAGAATTATCAGATAGAGCATTGCCGTTTTTGTTATTTAATTTAATGATTCGTGGCATGAACGCAATTGTTATTCATGGTGACTCACTTAGCAGAGAAGCAAAACAAGTCTATTTTATCCAAAATACACACGATGATTGTATGAGATACAGCGACATGAACATTATGCCACACAACGATTTAGTGACTAAAGAATTTGATATTCGTAAATGGTTGGAAGAGCCGGTAGATCATATCGAAAATAAGGAGTACCCAGATTACGTGAAGAAGGTGATTGAAAATGGACCGAAGGGGAACAAAATGGCTCAATAGTGAAATTGATTTTTTGAAAGAAAATTATGGTTTGATGCCAATATCAGAAATCGCCTTAAAACTAGAGCGAGGAGAAGATGCTGTCAGGAGTAGAGCAGGAGTAATGAAACTGGTCAAGCGAAAATATTTTAAGGATTATCACGAAGATATAAAACAAATGGCGTTAGCCGAAATGAGTGCAAGCGAAATTGCTGGAGAGTTAGGATTTACTCCTTCGAGCGTTTATAAATATTGTGAAGAAAATGAGATTGCATTGGTTAAATCTGCAATACCATTAGCCAAGCAAGCATTGGATTCAGGCTTTGAGCGTGAAAAAGCAATATATGACGAAACCCACAACACATTTGCTGATTGGTTTAAATACTGGTATATGTCGTATCGTTTTGAAAACATCCGTAACGTCACTAGGAACAAATATCGCGCGACATATGCACATTTTTTAAACACAAAAATAGGCAAGAAAAAATTAACAGAGCTTACTAGGGTAGATGTGCAGTCGTATATCAACTGGTATGGTAAAAACCACTCAAAAGTTACGGTTATCAACCAAATCCAACAGATCAGATCATCTTTAAATGATGCGCTGATTGACGGAAAAATAAAAACAAACCCGGCGTCTAATATAAAAATGGTATGGAAAGAACAAAATTTATCGCTGGAAGAGCAAAAAAAAATTGCGTGAAACAAAAAAATGGCTAGAAGCTGACGAGTACATGAAGCTTAAATATTATTTGATTTTTAAACTTAAAGAAGATTACAAGTCATGCGAAATTGAGAACCAAATACTGGACACCTTGATTTTTGTAGCTCTAAAAACAGGTGCTCGATTGGGTGAAATTTTAGGCTTAACGCATAAAGACATCTTTTTTAACGAATCTTATATCAATATTGATAAAACCTACGACTACAAACAAGACGAGACAGGAACATTTAAAAATACAAAAAATACCGCAAGCGTCCGTATTGTACCAGTTGACAAAGAAACATTGGATGTTTTGAAAGGGTACATGAATTGGTGCAAATTAGTCAAACTGAAAACGGTTGACGGAACGTTATTTATTGAGAAGGAACGGCGATTTTATAATTCAACACTCAATCATCATCTGAAGAAACTACTCTCTAGTTTGGGCATACAGCCAATAAGTTACCACAAATTGCGACACACGCAAGCCAGTCTGCTTATCTCGAAAAATGTACCTTTGCAAGTTATCGCTAAAAGGTTGGGGCATACCGACACCAATATGATTCAACGTGTTTATGGACATCTACTAAAAACAACCGAAGATAGAGGTAATCAATTGGTGTTGGAGTCGATATGAAGCTATTTAATGACGATCAAGCCCAATTTATTAGAGACAATTCGGACGGCAATAACGATCTAAAATTGTGCGAAATGGTCAAAGATAAATTTGGAATATCTGTCACAAAAAAGCAAATGGCCAACTGGCGCGGGAATCACAATGCCAGAAGCGTCACATCTCTTCGAGGGTGGAAAAAAGGGAAAAAGGCAGGTATTGATTTTAAGAATAAGCAGAAAACGAGTGTTCCACTTGGAACAGAGGGAATCGCAAAAGGTATCATAACCGTCAAAATCGCCGAAAATAAATGGATACCTAAGCAACGATTTTTATACGAGCAGGTATTTGGAAAAGTTCAAAGAAACGAAGTTGTTATTTTTTTAGATGGCAATAATAGGAATTTCGATTTAGAGAATCTAAAAAAAGTATCGCGTAGGCAACTAGCGATTATCAATCGTAAAAGAATGCTTACAGACAGCCGAGAATTAAACGAATCTGTCATTGCTTATTCGGCTTTAATTTCGAAAGTGAGTGAATTGGAACATGAAAAGAATGAAAAAGCAAAATCTAGGTGATTTAAATGGGTATTTGTTCGAAACGCTAGAAGCGCTCACGAATCCAGACATGTGCAAAGAAGAGCTTGAGATTGAAATGGAGAGGGCTAGAACAATAGCTACTGTCGCCGACAAGATTATCAGTGCCGGTGAGCTAGTATTGAGAACAGAACGAGTGTATGAACGCAATCAAGTTATCAATCCAAAAGTACCAGATATGCTAGAGGGTAACTTTGTGGATATAGATATAGATGAAGATTAAAAGGAGATGGTTGTCATTCTTTTTTATGACTACGAAGTCTTTAAATATGATTGGTTAGTTGTCATCATGGATACCGATACAAAACAAGAGCATGTCTTTGTAAACGATGTAGAAGCGCATAATAAGTTTTACCAGGAACACAAAAATGATTTATGGGTTGGATACAACAGCAATGGTTATGACAGATACATTTTAAAATCAATCGTTTGTGGTTTTGACCCAAAAACAGTGAATGATTTTATTATCGTTCAAAAGAAAAAAGGTTGGGAATTTAGTCGAACATTTAATACGATACAACTTTTTAATTATGATGTTCAACGTAGCAAGTTGTACTCACTAAAGCAACTAGAAGCTTTCATGGGTCATGATATCCGAGAAACGACCGTGCCATTTGATATTGATAGAAAATTAACAAATGATGAAATCGAAGAAGTCATTTTTTATTGTCGTCACGATGTACAAGAAACGATGGAAGTCTTTGCACATCAGTTAAATGAATTTGATAGTCATGTATCCCTTTTGAATGAATTTCAATTACCACTGCGAAACATATCAAAAACCCAAGCGCAACTAGCAAGCGTGATTTTAGGCGCGGAAAAACGAGAGTCAACTGGAGATGACCATGAAATATTTTTTCCTGAGACAATACAGATAAAAAAGTATAACCAAGTGGTGAATTTTTTTAAAAACTATCATCCCGAAAATAATAAGGAACTAAAAATTAACATTAGCAACGTTGAACATGTCTTTGCTGGTGGAGGTGTGCATGGTGCAATACCTAAGTTTGTGTATGAGTGTGGTCCAGACGAGTATATGATAATGGCGGACGTAGACCAGTTATATCCAACCATCATGATTCAATATGATTTATTATCTAGGGCGGTTAAAGAGCCAAAAAAGTTTTCAAATATTTTAGATACGTCATTACTTTTAAAGTCACAAGGAAAGAAAAAAGAACGTGAACCATTTAAGCGAATTTGTAATATAACGTATGGTAGTGAAGGGGATAAGTACAATGCAATGTATGATCCACGAAATCGATTATTGGTTTGTATCTTTGGACAATTATTGTTACTAGATTTGATTGAGAAACTTGAGAACATTCCAACTTATCAACTTATTCAATCAAACACTGACGGTATTTTAGTGAAAATAAATAAACGTGATTTTGAGTTGTTCGATGACATTGTTTATGCGTGGGAGCAACGAACAAAATTACACATGAGTTTTGATTTTTATAAAAAGATTTACCAAAAAGATGTCAATAATTATTTGGTAGTTGATTATGAAGGGAACCACAAATCAAAGGGTGCATACGTTAAAAAGTTAAGTCCACTAGATTATGATTTACCGATAGTTAACGAAGCGGTAGTGAACTATTTTGTAGATGGAACTCCGGTCAAAAAGACGATTTATGAATGTGATGAGTTAATTAAATTTCAAAAAGTAACGAAGGTAAGTGGGAAATTTAGTTATGCAATTTATGGTAAACGAAAACAATCGGAACGAGTATTTCGCTTGTTCGCAAGTAAATCAGGAAAACAATTAATGAAAGTGAAGAACCATGTACCACAGAAGATTAGTTATACACCTGATGTTTGTCGAATCATCAATACTGATGTAACCAAAGAAAAAGTCCCGGACTGGATAGACCGAGACTGGTATGTGAATCTAGCGAAAAAACGTATTACTGATTATGTGAGTTAGTTAAATTATCACTTCATGAAAGGTAGGTGAACAACAATATATAAAGGATATTTGAAAGGAACTGAAAAACGTGCAGCGGAGAGCTTTAAAGGTGATGATACAAAACTCATCACGTACAATGCTGCACGAAAGTATGATTCCTTTGTCGGAATTCTAGCAGATGAATTCGTAATGATTGATATTGATACACCTGCGGAAGCAAAGTTGTTTTTAAAAATTATCGATAGTCTAAAAATAGGATGTGCGGTACTAAAGACAACAAAAGGGATTCACGCTTATTTTAAAGGCTATGAATTAACAAAGAATAGTATCGAGTGGTATTCCCCAATTGGGATTAAGGTTACTACCAAGTTAGGGATAAAAAATACGGCTGATCCATTGCGTATCGATGGAAAAACGCGTAAATGGATACGCAAAACGAACGAGTATGATTCTCTTCCAAAGTGGCTTTATCCAATGGACAAAAAGAAAAATCATATTACCGAAATTGAAGAAGGTAATCGAAATCAAGAATTGTTCAATTATATTCTAAAATTACAATCTGTTGGCATGAGTAAGCGTGAAATTCGTGAAACGATTCGAATCATTAATAAGTATGTATTAAAAAATTCTTTATCAGACGATGAAATCAATATTATTCTTCGTGATGAAGCATTCATGAAAGAATCATTTTACAAAGGAAATACGTTCCTGCACGATCAATTTGCTAAATTTTTAATTGCTGAACACAACATTATATTAATAAATGATGTGCTGCATATTTATGTCGAAGGTATTTACTCAGATAAACAAAACGACATTGAAAAAGCGATGATTAAACATTTACCGACGCTAACAAAAGCCAAACGGTTAGAAGTTATGAGTTATTTACAACTTAAAGCTGAGGAACGTTTTTTAGCTCCAACAAATTATGTTGCGGTCCAAAACGGTATTTTAGATTTAAACACGTGGAAACTTTTGTCGTTTGATTCTGGGATTATCATTAAGAATAAAGTACCAGTTGATTATGTGCCAAGTGCTTATTATGAGATTACAGACAATACGTTAAACAAAATCGCGTGTCATGATAAATCATTACGAAACGTTTTAGAAGAAATCTTTGGTTATATTTTATTAAGACGAAATGAAATGGGTAAGGCATTCATTTTAACGGGTGGTGGTAGTAATGGGAAATCATCTTATCTTAAAATTGTTCGCAAGTTATCAGGAGATGAAAATACTTCGTCATTGGATTTGAAAGAATTAAACATGCGATTTAAAACTGCGGAACTATTTGGTAAATTGGCCAACATTGGTGATGATATTTCTGGAGAATACATTAAAGATAATTCAGAATTTAAAAAATTAGTCACGGGTGAAGCAATCAACGTTGAACGAAAGGGTAGAGACCCATTTGATTTTACAAATTATGCGAAACTAATTTTTAGTGCGAACCGTATGCCAAGAATCAACGACACATCGAGTGGTTTAATGCGACGATTGATGATGATTCCTTTCAACGCAAAGTTTAGTGCGAGTGATCCGGATTATGATCCATTCATACAAGATAAATTAATAAGTGATGAATCAATGCAATATGTTTTAAATTTGGCTATCAACGGTCTAAAACGTTTATTAAAAAATAAAAAATTCTCGCCTTCCAAAACAATTGAAAAAGAAATTTCAAATTACGAGGTTCAAAACAATCCGATCTTGGGCTTCTTGCAAGATACGGATACAAAAGCTGAGAATGAAGTTACTGGTGATGTGTTTAGATTGTATCAAGTTTGGTGTGCTGATAATGGCTATCAACATGTAGCCGCTAATACCTTCACACGAGAAATGAATCGAATTTTGGGATTCGAAACAAAAGTGCAAAAGATTGATGGTAAATCAAAGCGTGTTTTTGTATCAAATAAAAAATAAAAAATTTTTTTTAAAATTGTTCGTGACCTTTTTTGTATCAAAACCCCCACTTTTTGACCTGTTTTTGGTCACGAAATCACCTGTTTTTGTGACCTTTTTTGGTAAAAATGGTCAAAGTTACGGTATAAAGTGTAACTGGTTACGGTATACCGTAACCGCTGAAAGCCTTGTGGGAGTAAGAGTACAGCGGTTACGGTTACGGTGTTACGGTATGTTTCACTTTCTTTTATATATTACTATCTAAAAAAATTAAATTAATATATATAATAAAAAAATACTATATATACCGTAACCTTTACGCTTGTAAACGGTCTGTACCCGTTGAGCCACAAGGGATACATACGGTTACGGTATGGTTACGGTGGTTACGGTATAGGAGGGGAAATCGATTGCGAGATGAAACAAAAAAGAAAAAATATTTTTTAAAACGATATCGAAACTATTTGATTCGTATTGAGCGACTAGAAGAAAAACTTTTATTAATTGATCATCAATTGTTAGGTGTAAAAAGTGTAGGAATATCTGACATGCCACGCGGTGGAACTCCGTTAACAAAAGATGATTTGTTAATTAAAAAAGAAGAAACAGAACAACGAATACAAAACTTAGTCGACATCTCCAGAAAAGTAAAACATGAACTATATGCTTGCATTGAAACATTAGATGACTATCGTTTTGCAGAAGTATTAGAAAATTATTTCATTGACGGATTAACTTTAGAGGAAATTGCAGAAATGAAAAACTATTCGGTTCAACACGTTGGTTATTTGTACGGTAAAGGGCTAGATAGGATAACTATTGTAAATAATGATGAATAAATAATAAGATATTTATCTTATGTCTATCTTATCGTTTTTAACTTATTATGATAGTATAGAAAAATTTGTAGAGACGTTCCTCACGTCTCTTTTTTTGTGGAGAAACACTATGAAGAAAGCTAATCCATTTTATCTAACAACCGAATGGCGACAGAAACGAATAGAAATACTCGAACGCGATCATTATGAATGCCAAGAATGCAGACGAAACGGAAAGCTAACAACAGCATACGATGCGATACTAGAGATTGACCACATCAAAGAGCTAGACAAGTATCCAGAGTTGGCTTGGGATAACGATAACTTACAAACGCTTTGTCGGAGTTGCCACAACAAGAAGCATAAGAGGTTTGAGTTCAAGGATTCAGTGAGGAAAAGAAAGTGGGATGATGAGTGGTGGTAGTACATGGATGGTCGAAGCCCAAACGCGCTGGCGCAACACCACCTTTATTCGAAAGAATACATGGAGGTAAAGCATCAATGAGCAAAGAAGGATCCGTAATTCAAAATGCAAGTGAATCAACACACGAGGTAAGTGCTTGGCTTCAAGATACAATTAATAAGTTGAAATCATTTAAGCAACGAGTCGATGATGGCCAGGTGATCGTCAAGGATGGAGACTACAGCGAAACTCATCCAGCACCAGACAGAGAAGAAGTAACGTATGATTATATTTCGCTGTCAATCGATTTCGTTGAAACAAAATCCCAAAATAAGACCGAATAACACGTGAAAGTGGGGACCAACATACCCCCGGTCGAATTATTTTGGGTTCAAATGGTGATTTCGGGAACCGGTGGATGGGGTCAACTGACCAAATTTATACCATAAAAATTTTTACTAGGGGGTGTGGGCAATTAGGATAGCAGATTTAAAAAAGCAATTATTAAGTCAAATTGATGAAAACGATCAATTAGAATTGGAGAAAGTTGAGCGTTACCTTGATTTAGTAAGGCTTTATAAAAAAATGAATTCGTCTATTACAAGATATGGTGCAATGGTGGAGGTTGAAAATGGGTCTCAAAAATTTGTAAAACCTAATCCTGCAATCGCTGAAAAAGTGAAAATTTCTCGCGCACTAATTGCACTTGGAAAAGACCTGAGTTTGGATGATACGTCAAAAATCATTACCGACAATGAAGATGATTATAGTGAGAGTGATCTAACATGATACATCAAAAACATGTTGATTATTATATTGAACAATTCAAATCAGGGGAAATAAAGTTTAACCAAGAACGAAAAGATTTAATTGAATACTTGGAAAGAGATGTATTGAGTCGAGATGATGTTTACTTCGATGATGAAATGATTGATAAATGTATCTCATATGGTGATAAGTGGTTTTTCCCCATGCAGCCATTCCAAAAATTTTTAATTGCATTTGTTTTTCTCTTTTTCAAGAAAAATAATCGAAATGTTTACAGGAAATTCCTGTGGATGTTTGGACGTGGTGGTGGGAAAAATGGACTGCTTTCGGTAGTATTAAATTTTCTTCAAACAGAAGTACATGGAATTATGGATTACAATATTTCCATTGTGGCCAATAGTGAAGATCAAGCAAAAACTTCTTTTGAAGAAATCTACAATACAATCAAAAGAAATAAGACATTACAAAAGGCATTTGAATATGGTAAAACGGTTATTACTAGTAAAAAAACTGGTAGTAAGATTAAATTTCGAACGAGCAATGGCGATACAAAAGATGGATTGCGAGATGGAGCAGTAGCTTTTGATGAAATTCATCGATATGAATCAAATAAAGATGTAAAAGTTCATATCAGTGGACTTGGTAAACGTCCGAATCCGAGAGAGTTTTATGTGGGTACTGACGGTTATGTTCGTGAGGGATTCTTGGACAACATGAAAGAAAAAGCAAAAAGAGTGTTGAGCGGTTCAGTCCGTTTCAATGCTCTTTTTCCTTTCATTTGCAAGCTGGACTCAGAAGAACAGGTTAATGATCCTGATAACTGGGAATTAGCCAATCCTATGTTTCACCAGCCACTATCTGAGTATGCGGATAATCTTTACGAAACTGTTATGGAGGAATACGAGGATTTGGAAGACGATCCAAGCAACCGAGAAGAGTTCATGACTAAACGTATGAATTTACCTGTCACAGACTTAGAACGATCTGTGGCTAGTCGTGAAGAGATTCTGGCAACAAACAGACCATTCCCAAAAAACCTAATCGGCAAACAAGCCATTGGCGGTTTAGACTATGCAAGTCTGCGTGATTTCGCCGCTTGTGGGCTTTTGTTTCGTGACGGGGATGATTATGTATTCAAGACCCATTCGTTCGTTAGAAAGCAATTTGTGGACATTTACTACGGGTATTCTCGTAAAGCATCTGAAACTACAAAAGAAAAATTCGCACCAATTAGGGAATGGGAAGAAAAAGGGTTGCTAACTGTCATAGATGGGCCCACAATCGATCCTAAAACAGTTGTCGGCTGGTTTGTTGAACAACGTGAAAAATACGGCATAACGAAAATAGTAGCCGATAATTTCCGGATGGATTTATTGCGACCATTGTTTTTGGAAGAAGGATTTGAAATCGAAGTGATTAGAAATCCAACAGCTGCTGATAATTTATTAGCGCCAAGGATTGAAGATGCATTTGCAAATAATCATATTATCTTTGGTGATAATCCCCTCATGCGATGGTACACAAACAATGTACTAGTTAAAACTAACGGTGATGGGAATAAATCGTATAAGAAAAAAGAAGAAATTCGTCGCAAAACAGATGGCTTTAAGGCTTTTGAATATTGTCTCTGGCGCGCTGATGAGATTGTTAATTACGATTACGATGATGCCTTTGATATGTTGGATGAAATCGAATTTTAGAAAGTGAGTGACCGTTATGTATAAACCACACTACCTAAACGTGAAACGAGAAACGAAAACTATCATGGCTGGTAATGTTCCGTATTGGACCAAAACAACTACGGTGTATAACGGTCGAAAGAAAGAGGTAGAACGAAAAGTCGACAAGTCGGGACGGCATTTTAAAGGAGTGAAATAATATGGATTGTCCGGTACCAAACAAGAAAGATAAACGGGATTTACGTATGAAAGATACTATTAATGTTTTAATCAAAGGTGACCGAATACCTGAAATTATATTCAATGGTAAAAAGTTTTGGTTAGTACAATTTAACTATACGTACTTTACGGCAACTGGTTTTCACGGAACGCAACAATTAATAGCGACCGGATACGTCGATGGAACAACGGAATTAATTACTATTTTCCACGACTTTGGAACAGATACCACAAGTGTTCAAGGAGTGTGACGTCATGAGAAAAGTAATTTGCGTGATTAATCGTGAAGGGATTTGTCAGAAATCCGATAACGATATTATTCGTGGCGCTTTATTTAGCAAATCACGGCAATTGGAACGAATGCTTGAACGGAATAACCTAAGCCCGAACGAACGGAAGATGTTGCGTGATGAATACGAAAGAACTTTTGCTTTGACAGAAAAATTTGGGAGGTAATTTGTATGGAAGAATTGCGATATAAACAAGTTGAAATCACTGTCCGATTTAAGTTTTATTTTTGGTTTATGTTTTATAAGGTGAAAGTTCAGAGAGTTTTTAGTAAGAGATTAGCTTGTAAAACACTTGATTGGTTGTTGAAAGATATGAAAATCAACCCTAAAAAATATTATTACGCAAAAGCTTATTAAGTGTTTTAAAAGGAGGAATAACCAATGAAAACAGTTCCTTTGAGTACCGTATTTTTACTACTATGTGATATTGCGTATAAAATGCATCGAATTGACGTAGATGAACTAGATGCCGATTATGAACAACATCTACAGCGTGAGCGTGACAAACCTCCTGAGAAACACTCAACAGACAATAACAAATAATAAACTAGAGAGGAATATTATCAATGGAATATCACAAAGATACAATCGAAAAACTAAAAGAGAAAATTTTGATGAAAAGAATCAATGAGCTATCAAACAATAGCCTAGTTTTAGTTGATGGTACAACAATCAACTTTGAATGTACTGATTCAGATTGTTGCGCTTCTGCTGACGGTACTTGGGAAACAGCTAAAGCCGATGGTCTTATAACCAATGTGCAATTAATAGATGTGAAAAAAGATGAGGAAGAGTGGGGCGAAACCCAAATGGTCGCTAAGTTAGTAGTAATGCATGATCAAAATCCTATCGCCCAAGCTCAACTGAGAGCAGACAACGGAAATGGGGATTATTATTTCAGTGTTTTATCCGTTTTCGTTAACGGAGAAGAGGTAGGGAAGATTTTGGAGAGCTATTACGACTAGTCAGACAGTGGCGGAAAGGACGCGTGATCCATACATCTCGCAACTATGCGTTAAATAGTGAAAATCAAAATTATTTCAAAAGAATTGACAACATCAGAAAGGAACAAATGAATGACGCGAACAATCAATGTATTTACCAATCCAAATTGCATGCCGTGCAAAATGACAAAACGTTGGCTAGATGAGCATAACTTGCCATACAACGAGTTGCAAATTGCGGACTATGCTGAGGAATTACGAGAGTTTGGTTATCAATCGGCGCCAGTTGTGCAAGTGATTGACGCCGACGGATCGGAGACAACGTGGAGTGGTGGGTATAATATCAAACAGTTACAGGCTATAGTCAATGACCAAGGATTTTTATTTTTCCTTGAGAGGTGGTGAAAATATGTGAGTTTATTTGATGTTTTTAAGCAGTCCATTTTAAACGAAAATTCTTCTGATTGGATTCCTGATCTCGTCTATGGTGATGACGAATCCACACGAGCATATCTCAAAATTATGGCGAAAAACACCGTTCTTGATTTTGTTGCTCGAACAATGTCCACATTGGAAGTCAAGTTTAAAAATAAAGACGAGACTGCTAATTGGGATTACATTTTGAATGTACGACCCAACAGCGATATGTCAGCTGCAACGTTTTGGGAAAAGTTTTTCTATCGCTTGATGGATGATAATGAAGTGCTAGTCATTTTTACAGACGATAACCAATTGTTGATCGCTGATGATTTCTCTCGAACTGAATACGCTATTTACGATGATGTATTCACTGGGGTGACAGTAAAGAATTATGTGTTTCAAAAAAGCTTCAATATGTCAGATGTAATCTATATTGAATACAACAACGACAAACTAGACAGGTTTACCAATGGTTTGTTTGAAGATTACTCTGAATTGTTCGGCAGAATCATTGAAATTGCAATGCGTAATAATCAAATTCGTGGGTCAGTTGAAATTGATTCTGCCGGTTCAATTAACAACGAAGTAGGAAAAGACGGCAAGACACGAAGTCAAAGATTACAAGAGTATATTGACAAGGTCTACAATGCATTCAAAACAAAATCCGTAGCAATTGTAGCAAAAATCAAAGGATTCGAGTACGAGGAATACACCAACAAACAAGGGGTTTCTAACCAATCGCTTGAAGAATTAAATAAGATGAAAACATCATTGATTGATGATGTAGCCAACGCCATAGGAGTTCCTACGGCGCTTATTTATGGTGAAAAATCGGAGCTTGATTCAAATATCAAAGCGTTTAGGCAACTCTGCATTGCGCCACTTGTAAAAAAATTGCAGGACGAACTTATGGCTAAAATCATTACAAGACAAGAGTATCAAAAAGGTGAGCGGATTAAGGTATCTAATGTATTGCCAAAAGACTTGCTTGATTATGCTACACAAATCGATAAAGCTGTTTCGTCTGGAACATTCTTGCGTGACGAAGTTCGAGAAACGCTTGATTATGATCCGTTGCCAAATGGTGAAGGGAAAAAGCTTGTCATGACTAAGAATTACCAAGAGACAGCGAAGGGAGGTGAGAACGAAAATGCCGAAAGTTAAAAAAGTACCGTTTCAATTTACCAACGAAATCCAAAATGGTAAGCACATTCTCACCTTAAGTGGAAATGTACAAAAGAAATACTGGCGTGATGATGATGTCATTAATGCGAAAGATATCCGAGAAGCACTGGATACAGTCACGGATGATATTGTAATCAAGTTGAATAGCCCAGGCGGTGATGTGTTTGAAGGGATTGAAATTTATAACTATCTGAAAGATCATCCGTCAAACGTTACGGTAGAAGTAACTGGCTTAGCCGCAAGTGCTGCAACCTTCATCACTGCTGGCGCTGACGAAGTGATTATGAACGTTGGAACCTCATTGATGATTCACGAAGCTTCTACGTTTGCATGGGGAAACAAACAGGATATCCAAAAAACGTTGAATGCTTTGGAAACTATTGATGATTCAATTCTGGCAATTTATACAGATAAAACCGGTCAATCAGTGGACCAATTACGTGAATGGATGAATGAAGAAAAATGGTTCACGGCAGATGAAGCCGTAGAGTTCGGATTTGCTAATTCTGTCAAACGTGATGAACCAAAACAAGAGCCACAAGATATGGCGTCTATGATTCAGGATGCAGTTGCGGTTGCAATGGCTAATTTAAGCCAACCTGTAACAAATCAAGTGGAACAAGAATCAAAACAAAAATCATTAATCGCACGATTGCGAAAAGGAGAATAAACTATGTTAAAAATTACAGACAAAACGGCAGATGCGAAGAAAATCTTTAACGCTATTTCTGCAAAAGAAGGTGCAACACCTGAACAAGTAAATGATGCTTTAGAGGCTTATGTCACTGCAATCGCAGAAGATGCAGGTTCGCAAGTACGTGCTGAGTACGAAGAATTAAAGAACGTAACTGACAACCAAATCCTTCAATCACGTGGCATTCCAGTTTTAACAGCGGAAGAAACTAAATTCTACAATGAAGTGCAAAAAGCAGGCGGTTTCGACAAGGACATTACATGGCCAGTAACCATTTTCGAACGTGTATTTGAAGATCTTCAAAAAGAACATCCTATTTTACGTCTGGTGAATTTCACACCTACCGTTGGTTTAACTAAAACAATTCGTTCTCGCCGCAAAGGGGTTGCCGTTTTCGGTCCATTGCATAAAGATCTTGAAGGGCAATTGGATGCTGAATTTGGAGTGGAAGAAGCAACACAGATTGCTTTAACTGCTTTCTTCTTAATTTCGAATGATACACTTCATCTAGGTGCTCGATGGATCAATCGCTATGTACGCCTTTGCTTAACAGAAGCTGTTAAAGACGCTTGGGCAACTAAAATTGTTACTGGTACCGGTAAAGATGAACCGATTGGTTTGTTGAAAGATTTAGGCGGAGCTGTTGTTGGTGGGGTTTATCCGGATAAAGCCAGCGTTGGCACCTTAACTTTCAAAGATGCATCTTCAATGGTTACTGAATTTGCAGGTGTTATGAAAAAAATGGCTTCTTACAAACATTCAATTGGTACTGGTGACAAAAATGCAACTGATGAAACACGTGTAGTTGACGGTAAGATTTACTTAATTATTAATCCAGTAAACTATTACGATATCGTTGCACGTCTAACGATCCAAAATGCGAATGGGGTATTCGTGACGAACATGCCATTCATTGCCCCTGATCACATTATCCAATCGGTTGATGTTCCTGTGAACAAGCTAATCGCATTTATCGAAAATGGCTATGATGCTACTCAGTCTCAGCCCGAAACAATTTATGAATACAAAGAAACCTTTGCTATGAAACGCGCAACACTTTATGCAATTGACATGTTGGGCAACGGTAAGCCTGTTGATAATTATGCAGCACAAGTCTATGACATTGCGATTCCAACAAGTAGTGGTTTGGGGAAGTAACAATACCTGACGCTCGAACGGCGACAGTAGACTATAACAGCCTTACTGTGGCGCAATTGAAATCATTGCTAGACGAGCGTAGAGTTACATACCCAAGCAATGCTTTAAAAGCTGATTTAGTTGAACTTTTGGAGGGGTGACGAATGAATAACCAAGTTTATATTGATGAATATAAAGCACGTTTTCGCATTTTCCACTCCTCCGAGGATGAAGAAATCGGAGAACAACTGGAAAATTCGTTTGAAGATATCAAATCGTTGATTGGGACGTTTGACCCTAACGCATATAAAAAAGGAAAAGAATTAGTATTCGAGCGTACTCGTTATTTACGTAATGAGTCACTCGAATATTTTTATGACAACTTTCAAATGATGATTATGGATTGTTCCATTGATTTGGCAGGTGATTCCATTGCCGATTAACTCAAATTATAAAAAGTCTGAAATTGTAGCCGGTGATCTAAATACGCCGGTTACTTTTTTTGAATTTGCACCAAGTGACGGACCCGACCCTGGTGAAGAAGAAATCAACAATTTGTATGCGTGTACGTGCCTAGCTTACAATCCTTCATCGAAAGATAGGGAGATTTTAAGTGCAAAAGGAACGAAAGAAGCAATCACAATCAAGATACGGGATCCTTACACGGACTACTTGCCAAGTAACCAGCACAAAGTGATTCTTGATGATTATCGGTACAAAGGGAAAGTTTGGGATGTTGTTGATTTTGCACCCGATTTGGAAAACAATCAATTTTTGAAAATTATCTTGGGGGTGACGTCATGAGTGTTTCTGTTACTGGTTTAGATGATATTCTAAAAAATATTGAATCTAAACTAGGCAAGAACCGTGCTACCAGAGTCGTGAACAAGGCTTTACGCGAAACGGGTAAAGAAGTAAACGAGATTGTCAAAGAGGCGGTATCGTCCTATATAGACACAGGAGAAACACATGAAACGGTTGTCACCTCAAATATTCAGAATGACCCACATAAACATGTTGATACTGGTTGGTCAGAAGGTTCTCGTTGGCGTTTAGTCCATTTGAATGAATTTGGCTATACCAGATTTGGAAAGTATGTACGTCCTAGAGGTATGGGAAAACTACAGGGAGCTGTTGATAAAGTAGAATCAATTGCAATGCAAAAAATGCTAAAAGGTTTGGAGGAGTTAGCGAAATGAAAGATATGTGGATGGACATCTACAATGCTTTGATAGTTAACAAAATCATTTTAAGCAAAGTAGATAAAAAAAACATTAAATTTTACGAAGCTCCCGAGACGCTTGACGTTTCAAAACCTTTTATTGTGATTGATTCGTTTAATGGTCCTCAAACAAATGCGTATCATATGGCAAACAAACCTGTCTCTTTGCAATTTAATTTTCAAATTAATGTCGAGTCCAATCGCAGAATATTGACAAAAGAGATCGCGAAAGCGGTCAAGGATGTGATGTTTGAACAAGGTTTCGGGCAATTAAACGGCGGGCTTGACGAATATTTTCCAGAAACAAAACGTTTTGTCGATGCAAGACGATATCGAAAAAATACAACTATCCACGATGTGGACTATTAGGAGGAATTAATAATGGCAGAAACTTATGGCTTTAGTACATTATCGACACGAGTTTTAAAATCAGATTTAACACCCGATACAACGAAAGAAATTCATGTGCTTGAAGGAGACCAAAAAAAAGGTGGTCCAACTAGTTTTGAACTAACTGGGTTATCGAAAGAAGTTCAAAAAGTATTCGCAGGTGACCGTGAGTATTGGATCTCTGCAAAAGGAACAGGTACGGTTGCTGCGAACTTTGGCTTACTAGATGTGCCTGTGAAAATCGAACAAGAATTACTTGGATTAGTCACATTTGGTACGGATGGCGGAATCGACGGATTCGGTGATAAAACTGAGCCTCCATACGTGGCAACTGTTGCTGAAGCTGAAGATCTATATGGAGAACCAGTCGCATTTGCAATGCTTGCAGGTAAATTCAATCGTGATGGCTATTCATTAGCTACTAAGACAGATGAAGATTTTACACCAGAAGCAGGTGAATATGTGTTTAACGCTATCACTCGAGATATTACGATTGGTGAAAAAACTGAAAAAATGAAAGTTCTACGTGCGTTTGGTGCTGATAATGTGAAGGCTTTAAAAACTGCTGTTCTTGGTGGTGCTGTTACACCTTCAAGTGGCGTCGGACATTAATATGACAAAGGTTAGTCTTCGGACTAGCCTTTTTATTTTTATTACAAGGAGGATATTTAGATGTCAGAAATACGATTAGATTTACGAGTAAACGGAAAGAAAAAAACATTTACACAAGATTTTGTACCATTCAAAAAAGCGTTAGATTACACAGAACAAGAAGACCAATTATTTAAAAAGTATAAAAAAAATAAAACTGACGAACAGAAAGAACCGTCTATGATGGAACTGACTCAATTTAGAGCGAATTTTGTCGCTAGTTTGTTTGACGACCAAGATTTGACTGGCGATGTGATTTTAAACGGATTAGATACCGAAAATAAAGAAGTTATCATGGATATTATTTATTTTCGTGTGCTTGGGTACGAGCGTCAAAATGAGGTTTTAGACGACCCAAAAGAGCTGGAAAAGCAGTCAGTTTAGAAGAATTACACGATTTACAAGTAAATCTAGTCAAACAACTGATTGAACGATTTCCCGGTTGGTCGCTCAACGATATTTTAAATGCAGACGTAAAATATTTGCATGAAATTATGTTTACGAAAACACCAAGTAAAAAACAAAAGAAAACTCGTCCACTGAGCGATTTAGTGAAAGGAGGGAACTAGCATGGCAGGAGCAACACCATTAGGTAACATGGTCATAAAGCTGGGTCTTGATGATGCCGATTTCGGCAGAGGCGTACAGAACGCCAAAAAACAAGTTACTTATCTAGCCAAAGAAATGTCGGCAAATATGAAAATTGCTGATATGGCAGGAAACCAACTAGGGAAATTAGGTTCTCGATATGACGGATTGACTAAAATTATTGGTGCTCAAGAACGCCAAGTTTCCGCCCTGAAAAAGGCTTATGACGAATCTTTTGTTGATGGAAAAGCGACTGATAGCACGAAGCGTTTGGCTGCACAATTACAAGATGCGAACGGAAAACTAGCAAACTACAAAACGCAATTAAGTCAGACGGCTGGACAATTAGCACGCCTCAAAGTAGAAACACAAGGTGTTACTGGTTGGATGAATCAACATGCAGACTCCTATATAAAACAAGGAGAAGCGATTGCGAAGCTTGGTAGTAAGGTTAGTTCTGTTGGATCAACATTAACCAAAGCGGTATCATTGCCAATTGCCGCCGGATTCACCTTGGCAACAAAAGCAGCATCTGACTTTACAAGCCAAATCGGTGCAATTGGCCCATTATTGTCAAACGGTGGAACAATTACTGCAGAATACCGAAAACAACTCGAACAAATGTCTACAGCATCGAAACAGTGGGCAAAAGATTATGGAGTAAGCACAACCGAAATCAATACAGGTTTAGCGGAAATCGTACGTAAAGGTTACGATGCCAATCAAACATTGGGCGTTATGCCATCAATATTAGACGCAACAAAAGCATCTGGTGATGAGTTTAATGACGTTATGAACGTAACGACTGAAGTTATTAGCCAATTTGGCTTAAAAGGCAAGGACTACGCAACAACCGTTCAAAATGCAACTCGTGTCACAGATACATTAACGTATGTAGCGAATGCAACCTCTGCCGGATTTAGTGATTTAGGGTTGGCTATGGGTTATGTTGGGCCGGTCGCCAATAGTTTATCGATGTCCGTGGAAGAAACAGCGGCAGCCGTTGGTCTTTTGAGTGATGCGGGGATTGGTGGCGAAAAGGCTGGTACTGCCTTGCGTGGTGCATTAACTAGATTACTTAAACCGTCAGCGGAAAATATCGAAGGATTTGAAAAATTAGGCATATCCGTTAATGATTTTAAAAATGGTACGTTAACGTTGCCTGATATTTTAGACAAAATTAAAACCAACACTGCCGGATGGACAGACGCCCAAAGAACCGCAGCGATTGCACTAGCGTTTGGCACAGAATCACAATCGGCGATGAACGTGTTAGTTAATCAAGGTGGAGATGCTCTACGCAAGCTAACGACAGAAACTGAAGGAGCTGCAGGCGCGACTAAAAAAATAGCGGCTAGCATGAACGATTTACCAGCGAATAAGGTGGAGCGGTTTAAAAAATCACTAGAAGTTTTGCAGATTACCATTGGCGAAAAATTATTGCCGGTTGTCACGCCGTGGATAGAAAAAGCCACGGACATGATTAATAAATTTAGCGAATTAGATGATGCGACACAACAAAATATCGTCAAATGGGGATTAATGGCGGCAGCCGTTGGCCCTACTCTAAAATTGCTAGGTGGAGGAATTAGTGTCATTGGTAACACACGCAAGGGAATTGGCTTGCTTAGCAAAAGCTTGGTTGAATTAGCGGCAAGAGCGGCTGAGAAAAAGGCAATCACTGGAGCAACAACCGCAGTAGCATCATTAGGAACAGCATCGGCAACAGCCGGCGGAGCGAGTGGTGTTGGTGCATTAGCTGCAGGATTAGGTGCAATCGCTGGACCAGCTGCAATCACAGTAGGTGCAGTCGCTGCAGTCGGAATCGCTGCTTACGCTGGAGTAAAAGCATACGAAGCGCATCAATTGGCTGGTGCAAAATGGGGCACAGAAGTTACGAAAGAACAGGATAAAGTAATTGAAAAATCCTATGAACTACGTGAAAAAGCTGTTGGCTATGTTAACGAATATGCTGATGGCGTGAAAGGCTCTGCTGATAAAGCGATTAAGGCGAATAACGCTATCGTAGATTCGATTGAATCAACATTGCAAAAAGAGCGTGAACGTGACGAAAAAGCTGCCCAAAGCTTGTATAGTGAAGCCGCTAAAAAACGAGCGGAAGCATATATCGAAGGTCAAAAAGCACTTGATGAAGAGAATGTCGCGTTAGCTAAAAAGACGACTGATCGTATCAATGAAATATTGAAAAATGCGAGCGACAACAATCGGAATTTATCAGACGAAGAACGTCGATACATTGCCGCAAATTACAATCGCTTATCAGACGAGCAGCTGAAAGCAGCTGGATTTACTAAGAACCAACGGATAGCAATCGAGTCTGCCTATCAAACAGACTTGTCGAAACTATCTACGAAAGAGTTACAAACTCGCGCTGAGAATGTAACGAAAGCATTAGACAAAGAACAAGCTTCGTACGAAAAGCAAAAATCAAAACTTGCTGAAATTTATGGCGAAGGTACTGAAAATTATAAAGCTGAATTAGCTAAATTAAATGAAGCGAATCAGCAAAACAATGAATCCATGATTTTAGGATTAGCTAAGCTTACTTTGCAACAAGGATTTAGCTTGGATCAGATGTCCGGTGCGTGGGAAAAATACGGATGGACAACGCAAGAAGTACAAGCATTAGTTAATGCTAGTAACAACAAGACTACTGAGAATCTTGACATGATGGCCAAAGCAACAAATGAAGCTGGTATCGCTTGGAATCAATTAGCACTTGATCCGAAAACTGGCGAAGTCAAAACAAACATGGCTGATACGCTGGTTGAAATGGCTAAAACGGATGATGGTTGGAAACAACTACAGTTTATGGCTAAAAATGCCGATATCAGCACAAACGCAAAAGAAGAAATTGCAATCGCAATGGGCGAAGCTGATAAATGGCAATTTTTAACTATAGAAGACAAGAAACTACTTGTAAACGGTGATGAAGCACAGGTTGCTTTGTACGACACTATCGACAAGATGGGTCTATGGAATCAGTACAATGCTGATCGCAAAACGTTGGGCGTGAATAATGCTGATGCAATTTACGAAATTATGAATGCACAAGGTAAATTACAAGAGTGGAATGCGTTGCCACCACAATTAAAAACCTTGTTGGCAACTGACCCAGCAAAAATGACCATCGAAAACACAACTGCAGCGCTATCTCAATTTAATGCACTTAACCCTAATTTGAAACGTTTAATTGGTGATAATAGTAATTTAGTTAGCAATATTAATGTGGCAAAACAGCGATTAGTAGATTATCAATTATACAATCCCGACCCTAAGAAAGTATCGGTAATCGCTGATACTAGTGGTGCTACGATTGCACAACAAGCAATCAATAGTGTACAAGGAAGAAATATTGTAATTGACGTTGAGTATCGTGGGCGGAAAACAGGCGCTGGAGCTTTAGCAAACGCAACAGGTACCAATTACCATCCGGGCGGCGACATGATTGTCAATGACCAAAAAGGACCTCTCTATAAAGAGATTGTCCAATTTCCGGGAGAAGCGCCTTTTGTACCGCAAGGTAGAAATGTCTACATTGAGGATGCACCTATTGGAACAAAAGTAGTACGTGCAAGTATTGCAAAATCTATCATGCGTAAATTAGGTATCCCTCGATACGCACAAGGTGTAGGTATTCCACGTGATTCTGAATTAGTGCGAAATTTAGAATCGGTATCAGGCAATAATAATACTAGTAAAGTTATCGTAAATAGCAATAATGAAGCGACGGAACGTAAATTAGACCAATTGATTGCGATTATGAGTCAATTTGGCAATGATCTAAAAAATCTAAAATTAGAAGCAAACGGCAAGAATCTAGCTGAAGTCGTCGAAAACGAACGGAACTTTAGAGCTAGTATGATTGCTAAGGCAAGGGGGTGATAGCAGATGCAATCAGATGTAATAATCGAGTTTGGTGATTTTGAAGTTACAAAATTTATGGACTTGGCAGAATCACCAGACTTTGAACTATTGCCTACAATTTCAAACTCTACAATTAACAAAAAATTAATCAATAGCGATGTCGGTTCTCGTGTTTATAAATTTGAATTTATGCTTTACAACAAAGATTGGCTTAGCTATCGAGATACTATTATCAGTGGGCTTTTTAGCGATTCTTCTACCAAAAAATTAAAGGTATCTTTATTGCCAAATCGTTTTTGGAACGCAATTATCGACGGAGAATCATCATATGTGCGTGAAATGGAAAGTAGCAGCGAAGTAAGAGTATCACTATCATTCCTCATCCCCGACGCCACCGCACACGCAAATACGCTAACCACCGCCACCGCCAAACTAAACGAAGCAGGCGTGCTATCAATGGAAATCGATTATGACGGAACGGTAGAAACGCCACTCAACCTAAAAGTAGTCAACAATGACGAAACAGGCTACTTGTCTGCTATCGGCGTGAACAATGGTGAGCAAACGTTTCTAACGCAACTAGGCTATATGGATGAAGCGGATGGAGAGACGCGGACGAAGATGTCTACGATATTTGCAAAAGATGGCGGAAATTTTAGCAAGTGGACACATGCTACTGCATTTTACGAAAATCAGAATAAAAAGATTGTCACAAATATCAACCGCACATCGGACTTTGGTAGATGGCTTGGCGGCATACCAACTAATACAACAAATAACGGGGGTCAATGGTATGGCGGTGCAGATGAGTTGATACTGCCGACCGCCACAGATTACTGCTATTTATGGGGACGTGCTTGGTTCGAGACTGGGAAAAACGGTCAAACAGGCATTTGGACGTTGGCATTTGTTGATGAAAACAATCAATTTATATGTGGCATGTCCATCGAAAAAGCGGATAAAGTCGGTAATTCAGCCACGATCTATTTTTTGATAGGCGATGGAAAAGGTATGAGTACAATCTGTAAAACAATACCTTTAATACCAAGTTACTGGATTCCGCCAAATCCTTACGGCGGTCAAGGTAGAGACTCGAATAGTAATATGTTTGACATGCGAAAAGAAGGTCAGAAGGTTACGTTTTTCTGGTACGGACAATACTACACCTTTTATATTCCGGAAATTGCAAGCAAAAAAGTCAAACGTATCCAATTTTTCACAGGTCAGTACAACGGTCGGACAACAAGCCAGCTAGTCAGTCGTATGGGTATCAGAGATGTTCTGGTTATCGACCTAAAATCGCAATACTGGCAAGATATTCCCAACCGATTTCCGAAGGGGTCTATTGTTGAAACTCGAAAGGAAAACGGCATGAACAAGATTTATCGTGACGGAATCGCCACACTGGAAGATTTAATCACAGGTAGTACGTTCCCAATAATCAAACCCGGGAAAAACACGATTGAGTTTTATTATAGTGGATTTACTGCTACGTCCCCAACGGTTACAGCTACGTATGAAAAGAGGTGGTACTAATTGTTAGATAAACCAATGCTAGCAGTGCTAGACAATAACGACAGGCTACAATGCCTTACTGATGAATATTTTGACAGTTGTTTGCATACATTTTTGCAAGGTACTGCCGCTTTTTTTACGTGCAGTGTGTTGCAAACAGCAGAGATAGCGCAATACTTTAAAGTTGGCAATAAGTTGTCGTTTATCTCGAACGAGGTTAGCTATCACTTTGATATTACAAAGATGAACAAAAACGAGCGGTTAGTCACTATCCAAGCGGATAGCCTAACGCTTGAATTGAGAAATGAGTTTGCATCAGAATACAAAGCAAGCAAAGCTATGACGTTTAAGCAATACTTAGACGTCTTTTTGTTTGCTGGCGATAATCCTTTAGTTATGGGAATCAACGAGGTAAGCGACAAATCGCTGCAAGCAGAATGGACGGGTGACGGAGATAGCGTGCTTGCTCGTTTATTTAGCTTGGCTAATAAATTCGACGCTGAGATTGAGTTTGAAACGGTGCTGAACAAGCATTGGGGGCTTGATAAAGTTAGGTTAAACGTCTATCGGGCACACAGCGACAAATATCAAGGGATTGGTAAAAAGCGTACGGATATCATTATGGAGTATGGTAATAACGTGGAAACCGTTGAGTACGAGGAAAACATTGACGACTTAAAGACAGCAATACGACCAATAGGAACAAACGGTTTAACAATATTGAACGTGGAAATAGACGAAAAAGACGAGAATGGAAATACGTTATTTTATAGTCCTAAAAACACTGAATACATGTATGCACCACAGTCAAAAGATAGATTTCCGTCTAATGTCCGTGGAGATGGCTATATCGCAAAGAAATGGTCATACGAAACCACGAATGCCAATGTGTTAGCCGGTCAAGCGCTAGCCGAGTTGAAAAAACTATGTGAACCAAAAGTGACCGTGACGATTAAAGGCTACGAGTATCTTGGCATTGGTGATACTGTACTTGTCCAAAATACCGCTTATGTGCCAACGCTCAATCTATCCGCCCGTATCAGTGAGCAAGAGATTTACTTTAATGACCCTAGCAAAAATTCCAGCACGTTTACCAATGTTGAAATTTTACAATCACAAGTTGACCAATCGCTAATAGATAGAGTTAACGCGTTAATCGAGCAAACCAAGCCTTACACAGTAAATCTTATCACCGACAACGGCGTAAACTTTAAAAATAGTGAAGGGTCAACCACGCTTAGTGCTGTCGTATACAGTGGCACGAAGGACATTACACAAGACGTAACGGTACGCTGGTACAAAAATGACGTATGGGTTAAGACAGGTTATGACTTAACAGTCAACGCACCAGATATTACTGACAAAGCCGTATATAGAGCTGAGGTTATGGACACAAACGGCGTGGTACGCGGACAGGCAGAAGTCACTGTATTTAACGTTGATGATGGGCGAGGAATCAAAGGCAAACCAGTCTTGTCGTATGCATCTAGTGGCTCTATTAATACGGTACCGACCACATGGCAGTCGACTATTCCATCTGTTCCAGCAGGATCATATCTATGGACACGTGAAGTTACAACATACAGTGATAATACGACATCTGAGGTAATCACGCCTATTTTAATGGGCCCTCAAGGTGATAAAGGTGATAAAGGTGACAGTGGTCGTGGTATTATCGACAGCAAGCAAGAATGGGCGGCATCTACGTCAGGTACGACAGCACCAACTGTATGGCAAACGACGATTCCGACAGTAAGCGCTGGACAATACTTGTGGAGCCGTATCACGGAGACGTGGTCGGATAATAACAAAACGTACAAATTTACCATTGGGAAAATCGGCGAAAACGGTCAAAATGCTCAAATGATGTTTCTGTCTGCAACAACCAATCAAATGATGTTTAATGCTGACAACACACCTAAGACTACGCAATCTTCAGTTGTGACGGCTAAGTATCAAAATGTCACGGGTACTGTAGCGTTTACTGCTAAAGGTATCAAAGCAAATGGCACGAGCGAAACATTAACGCTAACCGGTAGTGGTGACAGTCGGACAATCACAAGTGCCATGTTTAAAACAGATTGGGTCATGATCACCGTTACTGCTACGTTAGCAGGCTTAACAGATACCCTATCCATTGTAAAAGTCAACGACGGAGCCAACGGAATCGGTGGTAAAAACGGTTATTTCCACTCAGCTTGGGCAATGTCTCCAGATGGTAGAACAGGATTTAGCACAACAGTTTCCGAGGGTAAGTGGTACATTGGTACGTACTTTGACTTTGTCGAAGCCGACAGCACAGACCCCGCTAGGTATAACTGGCTAGAGTTAGCAGGGGCGGTAAATATGTATATCGCCTACGCATGGTCACCAGATGGCACGGATAGGTTTACGAGGGTTAAGCCAGGGGAGAACATCATTTTGAATGGATTGGAAGGCTTATCCATTACAAGTACTAAAACAACAGATACGGATTTTTATCGTGTTTTCAAAATAAACCCCAGCTATCAAAAACTGTCTAATTGGACTGGTAATAATACAATCTTCACTTTAGGATTTTCATGGAAGTCTTCTACTTCTCTTCCAAGTGATGCATCTATTGGTCTCTTTTTCGAAGATGCACCTTGGACTTGGTCTTTTTCCGCAGGAAACGGAGTCTCTGGAACATCTGGTAGTATATCTAAAACAGGTGTAAATGCAGGAGATTTGTATAACTCAACGCAATCAGGTATGACGGTAAGATTAAAAAATGTTCCGGTTGGCACTGTAATTACAATAACAAATGTGTTTGTCATAGCTGGAACAAATCAAATATTTAGACCTAGTCCTTTGATTGACTACGACAACGCAGTCCCACGCTATATCGGTCGCAGTCTAAAAGATTCCACCAACCCAGCAGATTTTAAGTGGGAACCCAATCCAGAGCGCAAAACGTGGACAGTATATGCACAAGGGGTAAATGGGGAAGGGCTTAGTTTAATGCCGTATGGGGAGAATTTACTGACAGGCACATCTAACACGATAAAAACAGCTATGACGGTCAATTATGATGTTCCGTACGGATTTAGTGTAGTTCAAAAATTTCTTGGAAAAAAAATAACCTTACAAGCTTATATAGAAAACGCAGCATATGATGCAAGGGTTCATCTTTGGACTAATCAAGGTGGCCTTTTATTAGGAAGCATCGTGCCAAAAGGGACATCTGGAATTAGTTATGTAACCGGGATAGTTAGTGATACAGCGAAAGACGGAAATATCGCTGTTTCGTTTAGTGATCCAGGAACGATTTCAACTCCTACTAGGCTACCTTACTCAAGCTTAAAACTCGAACTAGCCAACACCATGGGCATCCCTACACCGTGGACACCAGCGCCATCCGAAGACCCGCTAGGTGCAATACCGAAATATGTTGGTACTGCGGCTCTGCCTTATGAGGATTGGACGAAATACACATGGGATTTAAATCCGGCATGGTTACAGCAAGAGTCAAATAACAATCTAGCTAACAAAGTAGACAATGACACCTACAACAACGACCAATCGACCGTCTGGCAAGAAATCTCCAATCGGGTGACAGAGAAACAGGCGCAAGCAATACAGGAAAGTTTAAACAAAATTACAGGGGCATATACTGACTTTGTGTCAACTGGTGGTAAGCATGACCAAGATTTAGCCAATCTTAAAAGTGCCATTAATACTGACATCCAAAAACTAGCAGATAAAGTACTAGGCTTTGACTTTGTTAACACGTGGTTTCGTATTGGTGACGGCGGGCTATCAATTGGCGAGGCAAACTCTAATTTTGAGATACTCGTATCTAACGACCAAATCACATTTTACGATTCTGGTACGGCTGTTGCTTATGTAAGCAATCAGTCATTTTTTATTAATTCTGGGATGATTGTGGATGACTTACAGATTGGTAAATTTAAAATGGTAGCTATTAACGATAATTTAATGGGGCTATTCCACATAGCATAGGAGGTGAGTAAATGGCTTTATCAGGAGAGTTTAGAGTAGGCTCTGGCGTATCGTGGCTTTGGCTTTATGTCAAATGGACAGCAACGCAAAGCACAAGCGGTAATTACAGCGATGTAAAAGCAGACGTTTATATTCAGCGTAGCGGTGGTTTTAGTGCTTACAATCTTACAAACAATAACTTGTTTATTAATATTGATGGTAACGGAGACACATTTTCAGTCGGTTTTGATTTAAGAAACCAAACTTCGCAATTTTTGGCAAGCAGAACGATACGAGTAAACCACAATGGTGACGGATCCAAAACGTTCGGTATATCCGTTTCTTATCCGACAGGAATAGGTGGTATTGGGACTCCTAGTGGAAGTAAATCATTTACACTAGATGATATCCCTCGAGCATACGGCTTTAATTATTCAAGCGACACCGTGCAATATGATTCGCCAGTTACACTCCTTGTTTTTGGCAATGGTAGTGGCAATAAAGCAAATGTGTATTTTAATATCGGTGGGAAAGAGGTACTCGCTTACAGCAACGCACCTTTTGATACAAATTTTGCTGTAACTCCTAAATTATCAGACTTTGCTAACATTACTCCAGACATGGCGGCCGCTATCGGATATGTAATTGTAAAAACATTCACTCCTGACGGTGCGTTGATTGGCGGTAATCAAAAATTATTTACTTTTACCATGTCGCCATCAGTCGTACCGTCAATTTCAAACGTTGCTCAAACGGAGTTAGTAGATAAAATAAAAACAGTTACTGGCTCTAGCACGTCATATATTGCTAATATGTCACAAATCCAATTGACGACAACCGCAAACGGCATTTACGGCTCCACAATTAAAGAGTACAACGTGAGAATTGGCGATTTATCATTTACGAGTACGAGTAATGTACAGACGATTGATTTATCTCAATATAATATTGGCACAGGGTCAATCGTAGCTACAGTAACTGCTATGGATTCAAGAGGTCGCAAGGCATCAATAGATGTTACGCTAAACGTACAAGCGTACTCTCCGCCAATGCTCAAAAATTTTAAAGTGACTCGCAACATGGATCTAAACACAACAATCAATATCGTTAAAGCGGTCGCAGTCTCAAGCATCAAAAACGGTACGACTGAAAAAAACAGTTATACAGTTGTAACTAAATACAAAAAAACAGTAGATACAGCATGGATAACAGCTAAGACGGAGACAAACACAAGCGCCAATTTTGCATTGACTGGAATGGCAATCGAGTCATCTTACGACGTGCAAGTAACAATTACTGATAAGTTATCACAGGCGGTCACAGTTCAATCAAGCGTACCGTCAATTTTTATGATAATGAGTTGGTCGGATAAAACGGTCGGAATCGGTAAGGCGGCGGAGCGAGGTGTTTTGGATATTGCGGGCAAACTGTCTGACATTTACGTTGGCGGTATAAGTCTATTAGACTTGGAATATCCAATTGGCGATCTAAAACTGACTACTAACTCGCAAAACCCAGCTGTAACGATCGGTGGCACATGGGAACGCTATGGTAAAGGTCGCGTACTCGTCGGCGTAGACGAATCAGACAGTGATTTTAGCAGTGTTGGAAAAACTGGCGGCGAAAAATCACATACCTTAACTATTAATGAAATGCCAAGTCATGCCCACGGTCAAAGAGTTACTACCAACTCAGGAGGAACAGGAATCCGAAGCGACTGGGTTAAAGATGGCTCTGGTTTTCAATCATATCCACAGGGTATTAATACCGAAGCCATAGGTGGAGGTCGGGGTCACAACAATTTACAACCATATACAATAGTATACATGTGGCGCAGAACAGCTTAGAAAGGATGGAACTATATGAAAACAGTATATTTACCACTAGATGAAAAGAACAAAGAAGGAAAGTTTTACACAGAATTTCAAACGCCTGAGGGATTGCCGCTTGGGGATGGAGTTATTTATGTCGGCCCAGATGAACATCTTAAATACCCTAAATACGACTGGACAAAAGGCGTTTGGGTGGAAGATAAGGATTCAATCATCGAATACATGAAAACAGAATTAGAATCACTTAAAGCACGTATTGAAAAACTGGAGGCATAAGATGTGGAGATTATACCTAATTGTCGCTTGCCCACTGTTGTGGGGAAGCTTATTTATGTTGGCGCTTAAAATTTTTAGTTAGGGGAGTGGTAGAATGTGACAGAAAAAAATGAGCAAGATCTTTGGATGGAGATTTTACAAAGGTTAGTCCGAATCGAAGAAAACACAAAAGGCGTTGACGAAATTGCGAACAAAGCGACAATCGCTTTAGCAAAATCAGAAGAAAATGAAAGAGACATCAATGAAATTAAAGAAAATCAAAAATGGACGTGGCGGACAATTGCTGGTATTGGCGTATCAGTGATTGTCTATTTTATTACGCGGTTTTTGGGATGAAAGGGGGTGAGATTATGAAAATTGATTGGAAACAAAAATTGTCAAGTCGTAAATTTTGGGCAGCAATCACTAGTTTGGTGGTTGCTGTTTTTGCTATCTTTGGCGTTGATAAATTGACGACAGAACAAGTCATAGCTTTAGTTGCTGCAGTTGGTGCACTAACTGCTTATATTTTGAGTGAGGGTTATGTAGACGCGAATCGGACGGAAAACAAGGAGGAAAAGGATGAAAAATAAACTAAAAGCATTATTGTTGTCGTTGGTTGTTGCGTTAACTATTTTTGGGCCATTGGCAAGTGTGGACGCGTACACAATCGAAAAAAATCTGATCGGCAACGGTAATCCAAGCGGCTTGTCAACGTATAGCAACAAGTACATTATCTTGCACGAATCAGGCAATGCAAGCAATACTGGTGCGGATAGCCTAGACCGCGAAGTTAGCTACATGAAGCGAAACTGGGCGAGTGCTTATGTGTCGTTTTTTGTCGGTTCTGGTGGTCGTGTGGTGCAATTGGCTAATACAGGTACTTTCCAGTACGGTGCATTGACGGCAAACGGCTACGCGTATGCGCAAATCGAACTCGCGCGAACGAACAACGAAGCAACGTTCAAAAAGGATTATGAGTCTTATATCAACTTAGCACGCGACTTGTCCAAGAAATCAGGCATTCCGTTGACTTTGGACGGAGTAGGAAACGGCATTAAATCGCATAACTGGATAACACAAAATTTAGGTGGGGATCATACCGACCCCTACGGCTACTTAGCAAGCTGGGGAATCACTAAGCAACAACTAGCAAGCGACTTGTTAAATGGTATTTCAAGCACGAAAGAAGTGGAATCTGAAAAGACCACCACTAAGCCGGGCACAAGCACGCCAACGCCTAAGACTACTACCCAAAAGATTTATCAGGTAAACGCTATGACTTATGCTTACGGCTTATGGCAAGTTAAATCTGATTATTTAGTGCCAACTGATTTTGCGTGGTACGAAAATGGTATCGCGGTGGGCGACATTACTTTAGTGGATGCTAAAGGGAATATTCTAGCCGACCAAACGACAAAAGTCGGCAGCTACTTTATCATTGATCAACCACGCGCAACGGTCGTGAGTGCTGCTTACAAAGGTAGCGGCGGTTATTACTGGTCGAAAGTTAAAACATCGACTGGTGGTACAATCTGGTTGAGCGTTTGGAATCAAAGTCATTTAATTAATGGTTAAACAAAAATCCCCATCTCAATCCGAGGTGGGGTTATTTTTGTTTATCATTCCTTGCACAATTACTTCCGCTTTAAGCACAGACACATACTCTTTAAAACGCATGTCAATATTCTCATGCATATCTTCACACGGCTTAAATTCAAGCGTGATAGTCTGATGCAAGTCCTCAAAAATTACGCCATTTTTAGTTTTTGTTACTGATCCAATTTTATTTTTAAAATACATAAAATCTCCCCTTTCGTAGATAAATACGCAAAAGAGGAGAGGTTGATTACTTATTTTTATTTTTCATATATCACGATTGTAACACTTTTCAAATAAAAAAAGCCACTCAATGAATGACTAGTTAATAGCTATTACTTTATCCTGGTAAAAATATATCATTGCAGTTTTGCTTTCTTTATTGTCTTTATATGTATACTCGTTTATATAAGTATTTTCACCATTTTCAGTGTACACTTTAAATTTTTTTAAGCCTTCCAGATTGGTTCGCAGTTCATTTAATACATCTTCATTCACGCCTTCTGAATTATCACCTGCGCGATCGGAAATATACTGGTCAGCTTTTATAGCTGTAGTTGCTTCATCTAAAAGCTCTTCTTTTTCCTCTATTTTATCATCGGGTTTTCCTATTAATTCTACAACTTTATCGTTAGTCATATCAATTTCTACTTTATCAATATCAACTGATTTTAAGTTGCTGCAACCTGTTAAAAATAAGCCCATAGTCCCCAAAAATACAAACATCTTTTTCATTCTTTTCCCTCATTTCTTTTTATTTAATTGTATCATGTTTTTTTAAATGTAAAAGTAAATGTTTTGTGGGTAAGAATGTGGGTAATCGATAAAAATTAAAGAGCCTAGACCCCACAAACAGTGGAATGCTAGGCTCTTTAACTTACCTTATTTTGTTTCGCGGTGTAACGTCACTTTACGTTCACGTGGGCAATATTTTTGCTTTTCTAAACGATCAGGATTGTTACGTTTGTTTTTGTTTGTTAGGTAGTTACGTTCTTTACAAGAAGTACACTCTAAAGTAATGTTTACGCGCATGTATTTTCCCTCCCTTTACGGTTAGAATCTAACTAAGATCACTCTCAGACTTAAATATAATAGCACGTTTTAAATCAGAAATCTAGCATTTCTGATGATTTTTGTTAAGTATTTTTACTTGACGAAATCGTGACGACTTTCGGTTCATTTTTTGATAAAACATGTTAAAATAAGACAATGAAATGAGGGGAGACTATGACCAAAAAAAGCTTACGTCAAGAAACATTACAAGCATTGGCCGCTTATTGTAATACATTAGAAAAAAAAGAAGAAGAAACCTTGCTCTATGAGCGGTTGGTTTCATTGCCGCTTTTTAAACAAGCGCATAACATAGGGATCTACCGCTCATTATCACATGAAGTGAATACTTGGCCGATCATTCAGCAAGCATTTTTAGATAAACAAGTCAGCGTGCCGGTAGTAACGAACAAAAGATTAGTCTTTAAAGAGATCACACCGACTACACGTTATAGTGAAAGTTCTTTTGGGATTTTAGAACCCGTTAAAGCGAGAACAGTCGAAGTTAGTACACTTGATTTATTGATCGTCCCTGGTGTAGCCTTCACAAATTCAGGCAACCGCTTAGGATATGGTGGAGGATATTACGATCGTTTATTGGCGAACCATTCTCTTCCTACAATCAGTTTAGCCATGGCTTTACAACTAGTAGCAGAAGAGTTATTGCCGACTGAGCCGCATGATCAGAAAATCAATCAAATCTTAACAGTATAGGAGAACGAGATGCAGTCATTTTCAATAAAACGAATTCAACAAGAACCATTCTTTACGTGGTTATTTCTAGCAATGCAGACGATTACATTTGTTCTAGGGTATATATTACCAAATGATCCATTGAAAAATGCAGGTGTTTTATACGGACCGTCAGTTGTATTTTTACAAGAATACTGGCGATTTATTACGCCGATTTTTCTTCATTTTGGGTTGATGCATTTTGCAGTCAATTCAGTTGTATTGTATTTTATGGGAAAACAAATTGAACAAATTTATGGTCACACCCGCTTTTTTATTCTTTATCTAGGTAGTGGGATCATGGGGAACTTGATGAGTTTTGCCTTTAATCAGCCCGGCATTATTTCAGCAGGTTCTAGTACATCACTCTTTGGATTGTTTGGTGCATTTGTCGTGTTAGGATTTCATTTTCGCCATCAGCCCGGCATCCAAGCGATGGTTCGTCAATTTGGGTTATTTTTGATTTTGACCTTTGCTTTTGGTGCATTTGATCAAAGTATCGATATTTGGGGTCACGTAGGCGGGTTACTTGGTGGGATTTTATTTGGCAACAGTCTCGCATTGCCAAAAAACAAAGGGAACTATTCGATTCACATTCGGATTTTATCAGGAATTCTTTGTTTATTTTTTATCATATTCTTTTTGATGTACGGTTTCAAAAAATATCTCTAGAGAGTATAATAGATGAGGAGCTAGCCAATGGAAACGCTCTATGATGTACAACAATTGTTAAAACGCTTTGGTATTATCGTGTATTTAGGAAAGCGACTGTACGATATCGAGTTTATGACATTAGAAGTAAAAACATTATACGACAGTCGCTTGATTGATCGTGATACGTATTTATCTGCGCGTGCCATTTTAAAACGTGAACATCATATTGAAGAAAGTAGAGGAGAAAAGTAAATGGATAAAAAAGTAATCGGAATCGACTTGGGTGGAACAACCGTTAAATTTGCGATTTTAACACAAGCAGGTGAAATCCAACAAAAATGGAGTATTCCAACAAACATTTTAGACGAAGGCTCTCATATCGTCCCGGAAATCATTGAATCGATCAATCACCATCTTTCTTTATTTAGTATGAAAGCCGAAGATTTTATTGGGATTGGCATGGGAACTCCTGGAAGTGTCGATCGTGACAAGGGAACTGTGATCGGTGCCTATAATCTAAATTGGAAAACAACACAATTTGTTAAAGAAGAGATCGAAAAAGGAACAGGTATCTCATTTTTCATCGACAATGATGCGAATGTAGCGGCTCTTGGTGAACAATGGAAAGGTGCCG
Source organism: Enterococcus bulliens (assembly GCF_053761865.1). Taxonomy (NCBI): domain Bacteria; kingdom Bacillati; phylum Bacillota; class Bacilli; order Lactobacillales; family Enterococcaceae; genus Enterococcus; species Enterococcus bulliens. The sequence continues at coordinate 101,199 of NZ_JBSMXK010000003.1, read as the reverse complement.
GCGAAAATGCGCCGGATGTGGTATTTGTGACTCTTGGAACTGGAGTTGGTGGCGGGATCATCATGAATGGTCAATTGCTTCATGGTGTTGCTGGTGCAGCTGGAGAAATCGGACATATCACAGTCGACCCAGATGGCTTTTTATGTACATGCAGGAAAAAAGGTTGCTTAGAAACCGTTTCTAGTGCGACAGGAATTGTGCGTGTTGCACGTAAAATGGCAGAAGAATATGCTGGTAGTTCTGAACTTAAAACGTGGTTAGATGATGGCCAATCGATTACGAGTAAAGATGTCTTTACTGCGGCACAAAATGGCGATCATTTTGCCAATTTAGTTGTCGATAAAATTTGTTATTTCCTAGGATTAGCAGCTGGTAATATTGGAAATACGTTGAATCCATCAAGTATCGTTTTAGGTGGTGGAGTTTCAGCGGCTGGAGAATTTTTACGCACACGTGTTGAAGAACACTTTTTAAATTTCACATTCCCACAAGTAGGAGAATCCACAAAAATCAAATTAGCAGAATTAGGAAATGATGCTGGCGTTATTGGTGCCGCATCATTAGCGATTAGTAAGTAGAGAAGGGTTGGATTAGGATGAATTTCTTACAAGGATTGACATTAATTATATTTTTAATCGTCGTTGGGATTGCACTAAACTGGTTGTATTACTATATTTTAGGTAAGCGTTCGGCAACGATGCTAGATCAAGAAGCATTTAAAGAGGGGATGCGAAAAGCGCAAGTCATCGATGTGCGTGAAAAAGATACGTTTAATGCAGGTCATATTTTAGGTGCCAGAAATATTCCGTATACTGTCTTGGCGCAATCGTATGCTTCGATTCGTAAAGATCAACCGGTTTATTTATACGATACTGCACGCGCTTTAAGTGTACGTGCGGCAAATAAATTACGCAAACAAGGTTATAAAGAGATTTACATTTTAAAAGATGGTTATCAAACATGGACTGGTAAAACAAAGGCGAAAACCAAATAAAAAAAATCCCGCGATCTGCGGGATTTTTTTATCTTGCGTGACTTTTGCGGTGAGCTTTTTTGCGATTTTCATCAATCATTGCTTCTTTTTGTTCGATTGGTTCAATCACTTGTTTTTTGATCAATTTTACTAATCCCATCGCTGCGATGACAGTTGTTGCTGTTCCTGCAAAAAAACCAGATGTAAATTTCTTCATTAAACTTCACCTCACAATATTCTTATTCTTATTATGGTACAAAAAGGAAAAAATAGAAAGTAAAAACTATTTTGAATAATATTTACTAAATAAATTGATAAATTTTACTAAATATTATATAATGAAAAAAACAACAGAAAAGAGGAAGAAGACATGGAACAATTGGCAACTCGTTTTGTAGAAGTCTTTAATGAAAGCGCAACAGCAAGTTATTTTGCACCTGGACGCATTAATTTGATTGGTGAACACACAGATTATAATGGAGGACACGTTTTCCCAGCGGCCATTACGTTAGGTACTTATGGATTGGTCAGTCTTAGAACAGATAGAAAGATCCATGTCTACTCCGAAAATTTTTCAGATAAAGGTATTATTTCGTTTTCATTAGATGAGTTGTCGTATAAAAAAGCAGATGATTGGGCGAATTACCCTAAAGGTGTTTTTGCGTATCTAATTGAAAGCGGTTATAAAATCGAGAGTGGGATCAATATTTTATTTTATGGGAACATTCCAAATGGTGCAGGGCTATCTTCTTCAGCTTCAATTGAGTTGCTGACAGGGATTATCGCAAAAGAGTCTTATAATCTAGCGATCGATCGTTTAGATTTAGTAAAATTAGGTCAAAAAGTAGAAAATGATTTTATCGGCGTAAATTCTGGGATCATGGATCAATTTGCTATTGGTATGGGAAAAAAAGAACATGCGATGTTGCTTGATACCAATACATTGCAGTATGAATATGTTCCAGCGGTATTTGGCGAATATGTGATTGCGATCATGAATACGAATAAGCGACGAGAATTAGCAGATTCTAAGTACAATGAGCGACGTCAAGAATGCGAGGATGCATTAGCGAAGATCCAAACGAAAAAAGCTGTCTGTTCATTAGGTGAGTTGACTGAAGCGGATCTAGTAGAAATAGAAGAGCTGATTGCTGATGAAACGTTATTTAGACGTGCACGTCATGCGGTGACTGAAAATGAACGTACACTAAAAGCAAAGGCAGCATTAGAGGAGAATAACTTAGAAACATTTGGACGTCTACTCGATGCTTCTCATCGGTCGTTAAAAGAAGATTATGCTGTGACGGGTGTAGAATTAGATACGCTAGTTGCCGCGGCTCAAGCTCAAGCATCTTGTTTAGGGGCACGGATGACCGGAGCAGGATTTGGTGGATGCGCCATCGCGTTAGTAAAACAAACCGAATTTGATGACTTTGTCACTGCTGTGTCCACAGATTATCTTGATAAAATCGGTTACAAAACAGATATCTATCAAGCAAGTATTGATGATTGTGCCAGAAAATTATAAGATGAGTAAGGATACATCAAAGGAGGAAATAACAACATGGCAATTTTAGTATTAGGTGGGGCAGGATATATTGGTTCCCATGCAGTCGATCAATTGGTCGCAAAAAACCAAGAAGTCGTAGTAGTAGATAATTTGTTGACCGGACATCGTCAAGCGGTTCACGAAAAAGCAACATTCTATGAAGGAGATATTCGTGACAAAGCTTTTTTAACAAACGTATTTGAGCAAGAGCAAATCGACGGTGTCATCCATTTTGCAGCCAGTTCACTGGTAGGCGAATCCGTTGAGAAACCCCTAAAATATTTTAATAATAACGTGTATGGCATGCAGATCTTATTAGAAGTTATGCAAGAACATGATGTTAAACACATCGTCTTTTCGTCGACTGCTGCAACGTATGGCGAACCAGAAGTTAGCCCAATCACAGAAGAAACACCAACAAATCCTAAAAATCCATACGGTGAAAGTAAATTGATGATGGAAAAAATGATGAAGTGGTGTGATGAAGCCTACGGGATGAAATATGTCGCATTACGTTATTTCAACGTAGCTGGCGCAAAACAAGATGCTTCGATCGGTGAAGATCACACACCGGAAACGCACCTAGTACCAATTATTTTGCAAGTGGCTTTAGGTCAAAGAGACAACTTGCAAATTTTTGGCGATGATTACCCAACTTCAGACGGTACGTGTATCAGAGATTACGTTTATGTCGAAGATTTGATTGCTGCACATTTACTGGCATTAGAATACTTACAAGCGGGAAATGAAAGCAATCAATTCAATCTAGGATCAAACAATGGGTATTCGGTTAAAGAAATGCTCGATGCAGCTATAGAAGTGACTGGAAAAGAAATTCCTGCAGTCGTAGCACCACGTCGTATGGGAGATCCAAGTAGTTTAGTTGCTTCAGCAGATAAAGCAAAAGAAATTTTGGGCTGGTCACCAAAAACGACTGAAATCAAAGAAATCATTCGTACAGCTTGGGATTGGCATGTTAGCCATCCAAATGGATACGAAGACTAAGAGTAGAACTGAGGAGGAAGAAAGATGTCGATCAGCCAAGTGATTACCGATTTTACGACCTATGCCATCGAGTTGGGTGGGTTTATGGAAATGGATCGAATTTATGTTCAAAATCGTTTATTAGGAATGATCGGAGAAGAAACGCTGACTGAAACAAATGTACGTGCGGTTAAAACACCTGCGATACAATTAGCTGAACAGCTTTTCAAACAAGCACTGATCAATCATAAAGTAAACGATACGCTAAGTGAGAAAGAACAATTTATCTCACAGCTGATGGATATCTTGACGCCGCCACCTTCTGTTGTCAATGCGTTTTTTGCACAGCATTATGCTCGCGATAAACAAGCAGCGACGGATTATTTTTATACGTTGTCGAAACAAAATGATTACATCAAAACGGAAGCAATCGCTAAAAATATCGCGTTTGAAATAAAAAGTAAGTACGGGAAATTAGAGATCACGATCAATTTATCTAAACCAGAAAAAGATCCAAAACAGATTGCTAAAGAACGTGCCGTTGTTTCAGGTGGTTACCCAAAATGTTTACTATGCATGGAAAACGAGGGGTATTTAGGTCGCGTGAATCATCCGGCACGTAGCAATCATCGAATCATTCGAATGAATTTGGAAGGTGAATCGTGGGGCTTTCAATATTCACCGTATGCCTATTACGATGAGCATTGCATCTTTTTATCTGAAGTTCATCGTCCGATGACGATCTCAAGACAGACATTTGATCGCTTATTGCAGATTGTGGATGTTTTTCCACATTATTTTGCAGGATCAAATGCCGATCTACCAATTGTTGGAGGGTCGATTTTATCACACGATCACTATCAAGGTGGCGCTCATGAGTTTCCAATGGCGAAAGCTTCGATCAAAGAAGTCATCTCGTTACCATTGTTTCAAAATGTTACTGCTGGGATTGTGGATTGGCCGATGTCAGTGATCCGCTTGCAGTCTCAAAACAAGCAAGAATTGGTCAATGCAGCCGAATATATCTTGGAAAGTTGGAAAGGGTATACAGATGAATCTGTTGATGTATTCGCCTATACGACACAACCGCATCATACGATCACACCGATTGCGCGCAAAAAAGATGGGTTCTATGAACTTGATCTTGTGTTGCGTGATAACCACACGACACAAGAATTTCCAGAAGGTGTGTACCATCCACATCGTGATATTCAACATATCAAAAAAGAAAATATCGGTTTGATCGAGGTAATGGGACTGGCGATCTTGCCACCGCGTTTAAAACGTGAAATGGAAGAAATGGAACGTTTTTTATTAAATGAACCGCATGAATTGTCTGAGATTCACCATGCTTGGGCACAAGATGTCAAGTCGCGTCATCAAAACGTAACGAACGAAGTCGTAGCTGACATTGTTAAAGCTGAACTTGGTGCAGTCTTTTTACGAGTGTTAGAAGATGCAGGAGTCTTTAAAGACACGCCAGAAGGTCAAGCAGCCTTTTTAAGATTTACAGCTCAATTGTAGAGGAGGGATTTTTTGGCTACGATCAAAGATATCGCTCAGCGTGCAGGCGTTTCATCGGCTACGGTATCACGTGTTTTAAATTTTGATACAGAATTATCCGTCGCGATGGAAACGAAACAAAAAATTTTCGAAGTTGCTGAAGCACTAAATTACCACAAGCATAAGCAAAAAAAGAAAGAAACCGCATTGATCCGCTATGTACAATGGTACGATACAGAAGAAGAGCTAGCCGATCTGTATTACTTGGCATTGCGACTGGGCATTGAGAAGAAGGCAGAAGAGCTCAATATTCGCTTGCTAAAAGAATCGTTGGATCAACTCTCCGATACAGAAGTAGATGCTACGATCGCAGTCGGGAAATTTGATGCCAATCAGATTCGGTTGCTCGATAATAAACACCATCCGGTATTGTTTGTGGACTCAGATGAAGCTCGTGGACATCATCATGCTATCGTGGTTGATTTTGAACAAGGAGTCCAGCAAGTTATCGATATGCTAGTGCAACATGACCATCAAAAAATCGGGATCTTATCTGGTATCGAATATACCAAAGGAAGCCATCATCAGATCATCGATCGGCGTTTGGTCGCGTTTAAAGAGTATCTAACAAAGCTAAAACTATGGGATCCAGAGTATCAATTAAAAGCAGAATTTACTGTAGAATCTGGTTATCAAGTAATGAAAGAGTATTTGGTAACGCATCAAACCTATCCGAGTGCTTTTTTTGCTTCAAGCGATGCACTTGCCATTGGTGCGCTAAGAGCGATTAAAGAAGCCGGTCTACAAGTTCCTAAAGATTTAGCTGTGATTGGCTTTAACGATGTCAGTGTTGCAAAATACGTGACACCACCTTTATCAACCGTCCGAGTCTATGCAGAGTGGATGGGTGAATTAGCTGTGCAAACGATCTTTCATTTAATGAAAGATCCACCACCAGTAGTGCAAACCATTACGGTTGGTACGCAACTGATCATAAGAGAATCATCTTAAAAAGAAACTATGAAAAAGTAGCTAGTTCTAAGAAACATGGTGAATCATTCTGATGATTACTGCACTTGTTTCGGTGATTTTCAAAAAAGCGATCTCTGTAACACCGTGTATTCGGTTTTTAAGGGAGTGTGACAGATTTTTGTCGCACTCCTTTTTTGTGAGAAATCAGAGGTTTTTTTCTTGTTTAGATTTGTGGTAAGATAAACAAGACTTTATGAAAGTAGGGAAATAAGATGAAAACATTAGCAATCGATACGTCTAATCAAACAATGGCATTGGCCTTGATGGAAGACGGGAACCTGATCGCTCAATTACAGACCACCGTAAATAAAAACCATAGTCGTTCGTTACTTCCGGCCATTGATTTCTTAATGCATTCGGTCCAGTGGCAACCAAAAGATCTTGAACGAATCGTCGTAGCAAAAGGACCCGGTTCATATACGGGACTTAGAATCGGCGTTACTACAGCTAAAACATTGGCTCAAACGCTAAAGATCCCATTACATAGTGTATCAAGCTTAGCCATTCTAGCATTGAATGTTGGGCAAGAACATGAACTGATCGTACCGCTTATGAATGCACGTCGTAATAATGTATATAGTGGTGTCTATCAACAAAATCTTGAACTGACCTTGATTTTAAGTGATCGCCATTTTGCCTTACCAGAGCTCCTCGAATGGTTAAAGCAAGATGGACGGCCCGTCGTATTTGTAGGAAAAGATGTCGAGTTGTTTCAAAGTGCGATCAACGAAACATTGCCAAACGCTAGATGGGTAACGGATGAGAGTATGCAATATCCGAGTGCCATTAAAGCGATCGAGGTCAGCCAGACTTTAGGAACAGTAGAAGATGTCGCGACATTTGTACCGAGTTATCTAAAGAAAGTAGAAGCGGAGGAAAAATGGCTTGAAACACATCAAGAATCTTCTGAGCCGTATGTGGAAAAGCTTTAATCTACAACAACGTCATGCCTTTAGCTATCATTATCCGCATAAAGAATACGTAGTAGCAAATCAGCTATTTGATGTCTATCAAGCAAACGCTAGTCATATCAAAGCATTATTAGAACTAGAACGCGATGTCTATGAGGAAACCCCTTGGGAAAAAAGTGCGTTTTTGCATGAATTTATGTCGGCATTGCCTCATCTGTATTTATGTATATTTACTAAAGAACGATTGGTCGCTTTTGGCGGTATCCGTGTATTTCAACAAGATGGGCATATCACCAATATCATTGTAGCCAAACAAGCGCAAAGTAGTGGCTTGGGCACGATCATCATGGAAGAACTAGAAGGATTTGCTAGAAACCAACACTGTCAGTCACTTTCTTTAGAAGTACGTAAAAGCAACCTTGATGCCCAACGATTTTACCGTAGATTAGGTTTTGTTACGACGATCGTGAAACCGAATTATTATGAGCGTGAAGATGCATTAGAGATGAGGAAAGCGGTATGATGATTGAAGAAGCAATGAATATGAGTGTTGCTGAAAGCAGACGAGTGTATGCACTTGCGAGTGCTTGTTTTTCCCATGCACCTTGGACTGCAGAACAGTTTTATACGGAGAATCAATTGCAATATTCTCATACGTTACTGGTTAAAAAAGATGCGGATATGATTGGCTTTTTAGTCTATCAAGAACTTGCAGGACAAGCAGAGATTTTATTGATCGGCGTCTTGCCAGCATATCGCAAGCAAAAAATTGCGACTGTCTTACTTGAAAAAATGTTTGAACAGTCTGAAGTGACAGAATATTTTCTAGAAGTACGTGCGTCGAATCAAGCAGCGTATCGATTATATCAAGCGCATGGATTTGAGCATTATCATACGCGTCGATCGTATTATCAGCAGCCAGTAGAAGATGCATACTTGCTGAAAAAGAAAGTAGGAACAAATCAATGAGTGAATTAATTTTAGCAGTCGAAAGTAGCTGCGATGAAACGAGTGTGGCCGTCGTTAAAGATGGTGCAGAGATTTTGAGTAATATCGTAGCTTCACAAATCAAAAGCCACCAGCGTTTTGGTGGTGTCGTACCTGAAGTTGCCAGTCGTCATCATGTAGAAGAGATTACCACGTGTATCGAAGAAGCGTTAAGTGAAGCGGGGATTACACCAAAGGAATTGACTGCGGTCGCTGTGACGCAAGGTCCTGGTTTGGTCGGCGCATTGTTAATTGGGATCACAGCAGCCAAAGCATTTGCTTGGGCGAATCAACTACCACTAATCCCTGTTAACCATATGGCAGGCCATATCTATGCCGCACGATTTGTGGAACCTTTAACATTTCCGTTGATGGCTTTACTCGTTAGTGGAGGGCATACTGAGTTGGTCTACATGAAAGCAGCTGGAGAATACGAGATCATCGGTGAAACACGAGACGATGCAGCAGGCGAAGCATATGATAAAGTCGGGCGCGTTTTAGGGTTACGTTATCCTAGTGGTAAAGAAATCGATCAAATGGCACATAGAGGAAAAGAAAGTTATCCTTTTCCACGTGCAATGATCCATGAACCTAATTTTGATTTTAGCTTTAGTGGACTAAAAAGTGCCTTTATCAATCTAGTCCATAATGCGGATCAAAAAGGCGAAACGCTAGATGCAGAAGATTTAGCCACAAGTTTCCAAGCGAGCGTCATTGATGTGTTGGTTACAAAAACCATTCGGGCATGTCAAGCATATCCAGTAGCACAGTTGGTCGTAGCCGGTGGTGTAGCAGCCAATCAAGGATTACGCACGACTTTAGTCACACAGATGCAACAAGCGTGTCCGAAAACAAAAGTCATTTTCCCGCCACTTGCGTTATGTGGGGATAATGCTGCGATGATCGCCGCCGCAGCTCATATCGAGTATCAAAAGCAACATTTTGCCGACTGGGAATTAAATGCTATCCCAAGTTTAGCGTTTTCGCGCAAAGAGTCTGAGGTTTAGACTAGAAAAGCATTGGATTATTTGGTATAATCGGGTGTAGTTTTTTATGCAAGAGAAAAGTAATCGTATCAGCTCTAGCAAGCGAGTCTGGAATAGGTGGAAGCCAGATAATCTGATTAGATGAAGCGCCCTCATGTACATGATCATTCGATCACGGTTAGCGACCGTTACCAGCTGAGTCGATTTGCAATATGTGCGAATAAGTAGAGTGGTACCGCGGGAAATCTCGTCTCTAGTCAGCAAGAGCAGACTAGGGGCTTTTTTTATGATATTACAAATAAAGGAGTACACAGATGAATAACAAAGATATCGTCGCAAAAGCGATCCATCAAGCAGTAGCTGAACACTTATCTTTAGAACAAGTGACACAGTTACTCGAAAATCCTAAGAGTGCAGATCATGGAGATGTCGCATTTCCAACATTTGCATTAGCAAAGGCTTTTCGTAAAGCACCACAAATGATTGCTGCTGAGTTAGCAGAACAAATCGATGCCACTGCATTTGAAAAAATCGAAGTCGTAGGACCCTACCTGAACTTCTTTATGTCAAAAAGTGTCATCAGCCAACATGTATTGCGCCAAATTTTGAATCAAGGGACTCATTTTGGTGATGCAAGCATTGGACAAGGACAAAATGTTCCCATCGATATGTCTTCACCAAATATCGCTAAACCAATTTCAATGGGTCATTTGCGTTCGACAGTTATTGGAAACTCTTTAGGCCTGATTTTAGAAAAAGTCGGATATAATCCAATTCGGATCAATCATCTAGGTGACTGGGGTACTCAATTTGGGAAATTGATCGTAGCTTATAAAAAATGGGGATCAGAAGAAGCCGTTAAAGCACAACCAATCAGCGAGTTATTACGTTTGTATGTAGAGTTTCACGAGCAAGCAGAAATCAACAAGGAATTAGAAGATGAAGCCCGTGCTTGGTTCAAACGCTTAGAAGACAATGATGAAGAAGCGTTGCAATTATGGAAATGGTTCAAAGAAGAGTCAATGAAGGAATTTAATAAGATCTATGATATGTTAGATATTTCATTTGATTCGTTAAATGGTGAAGCTTTTTATAACGATAAAATGGATGAAGTCGTTGAACTATTAGAAGAAAAACATCTATTAAAAGAAGATCAAGGAGCAGAGATCGTTGATCTATCTAGTTATGATCTAAATCCTGCGTTGATCCGTAAATCAGATGGGGCTACGCTCTACATCACTCGTGATATGGCAGCAGCATTATATCGTAAGCGGACATATGCATTTGCCAAATCATTATATGTCGTTGGAAATGAACAAAGCTATCATTTTAAACAATTAAAAGCAGTGTTAAAAGAAATGGACTTTGCTTGGTCAGATGATATGGAACATATTCCGTTTGGTTTGATCACAAAAGATGGTAAAAAACTATCGACTCGTAAAGGAAAGATCGTGTTGTTAGAAGAAGTGCTAAATGAAGCGATCGACTCTGCTAATGAACAAATCAGTGAGAAAAATCCTGGATTAGTCAATAAAGAAGAAGTGGCGAAACAAGTAGGGGTCGGAGCAGTCGTTTTCCATGACCTAAAAAATGATCGTTTAAATAATTTTGACTTTACATTAGAAGAAGTTGTGCGTTTTGAGGGGGAAACTGGACCTTATGTGCAATATGCGCGTGCGCGTGCGATGAGTATTTTACGTAAAGCTGATTTTACTATCGATCCAGAAGCAACGTATACATTAAATGATGAAGGCAGTTGGGAAGTTGTGAAATTGTTGCAACAATATCCAGAAGTGGTCTTGAATGCAGCTGAAAAATACGAACCATCGATTATTGCCAAACATGCAATCAAATTGTCTCAAGCGTTTAATAAATATTATGCAAATACAAAAATTTTAGCTGACGATGAACAAAAAGAAGCGCGTTTAGCCTTGGTTTACGCTGTAACAGAATTAATCAAAGAAGATTTACGTTTGCTTGGCTTAAAAGCCCCAGATCAAATGTAAAAAAAAGCCCTTGGGAGAACCTGATCAAGTGAAAACGATCAGGTTAGCTACCAAGGCTTTTTTTAAAGGCGTGATAAGAAAAAGTCGGCTAGATCTTGTGCATCTGTCACGGATTTTGTAATGATGACGATCGTGTCATATCCTGCTAATGTCGCTACCTTTTGCGCTAATGTATAGTCGTCTAAGGCTGCAGCCAGTAGTTGAGCGTTATTTGGTAACGTATGTAAAATCGTTAAAAATTGTGCAGTATCGACTTTGGTCACGTGTTCTTGGATCAACTGGTTTAAATTTTCTTCTTGGTTTCCCTCATCAGGAACAACTTGCTCTTGAAAGAGAACAAAGTGGTTTTCGCCATTTAGATCGGGGGTCTTAACGATTTTTAAGTCACGAATGTCGCGCGAGATCGTTGCTTGTGTCGCATCGACACCTAATTGTTTTAAACGACCGAGTAGCTCTTCTTGTGTGTGGATCGACTCTTGTCGAATCACCTCTTTAATGACTTGATGTCGTTGTGCTTTTCGCATCACGTAAGCTCCTTTGCATAAAAATTCACCCTCATCATATCAAATTCTCGTTTAAATGCCTAGCGCTTTTCATTAAAGGAAATCTCAAGGGAGCATTTTAATAAAATTTAGCGGATCTCTAAAGAAAAGAGTTGCACTTTAACTAAAACTTCGGTATAATCTATCAGGTGTGATAAACACAAAAATCCACATTTTGCTTTGTTGTAGGAGTGGTGCTGAAAATCAGTTCTCCTATAAGTTATGAAGTAAAAGAGGAACTATAAACCAATCGGAGGAAACAAAAATGGCAGTAATTTCAATGAAACAATTACTTGAAGCCGGTGTACACTTTGGTCACCAAACTCGTCGCTGGAACCCAAAAATGAAGAAATATATCTTCACAGAAAGAAACGGAATCTACATTATTGACTTACAAAAAACAGTTAAATTAGTAGATGCTGCATACGACTACATGAAAGCTGTTGCTGAAGATGGCGGCGTTGCTTTATTCGTAGGAACTAAAAAACAAGCACAAGATGCAATCAAAGAAGAAGCTTTACGTGCTGGACAATACTATGTAAACCACCGTTGGTTAGGTGGAACATTAACAAACTGGGAAACAATCCAAAAACGTGTTTCTCGCTTGAAACAAATCAACAAAATGGAAGAAGAAGGTACGTTTGAAGTCCTACCTAAAAAAGAAGTTGTAGGAATCAAAAAAGAACGTGAGCGCTTAGAAAAATTCTTAGGCGGTATCGCAGATATGCCTCGTATTCCAGATGTTATGTACATCGTTGACCCTCGTAAAGAGCGCATCGCTGTTCAAGAAGCTCACAAATTAAATATCCCAATCGTAGCGATGGTGGATACGAACTGTGATCCAGATGAAATCGATGTTGTAATTCCATCAAATGACGATGCAATTCGCGCGGTTAAATTAATCACTGCAAAAATGGCTGATGCTTTCATCGAAGGAAACCAAGGTGAAGATCAAGTGGTTGAAGAAGACTTTGCAGCAACAGAAGCAACTTCAATCGAAGAAATCGTTGATGTAGTTGAAGGTTCTAACGAATCAGCAGAATAATTACTATTCAATGGAGCTGTTTCAAAGGCTAGGCGTATGCCTTTTACTCCTTTGAAACAGCTTTTTTTAAAAAAACTTTAGGAGGAACAAAAATGGCTCAAGTAACAGCTAAATTAGTTAAAGAATTACGCGACATGACAGGCGTAGGAATGATGGACGCAAAACGTGCATTAGTTGAAGTTGATGGCGACATCGATAAAGCTGTAGATTTATTACGTGAAAAAGGAATGGCGAAAGCGGCTAAGAAAAATGACCGTATCGCTGCTGAAGGGTTAGCTTCAGTTGCTGTAGACGGAAACGTTGCTGCAATCGTAGAAGTAAACTCAGAAACAGACTTCGTTTCTAAAAACGAAAAATTCCAAGAATTAGTGAAAGAAATCGCTGAATTAGTAGCGAAAAACAAACCTGCAGATTTAGAAGCAGCGATGGCAATGACAACTGCTAAAGGAACTGTAGAAACTGATTTAATCGAAGCAACACAAGTAATCGGTGAAAAAATCAGCTTCCGTCGTTTCCACGTTGTAGAAAAAGGCGACAACCAAGCATTTGGTGGATACTTACACATGGGCGGACGTATTGCAGTATTAACTGTAATCGATGGCTCAACTGATTCAGACGTAGCGAAAGATGTTGCGATGCACGTTGCCGCAATCAACCCTCGTTATGTAAATGAAACACAAATTCCTCAAGAAGAATTAGATCACGAAAAATCTGTTTTAACAGAACAAGCATTAAACGAAGGCAAACCTGCGAATATCGTTGAAAAAATGGTTGTTGGTCGTTTGAACAAATTTAAGGCTGAAATTTCATTAGTTGACCAACCATTCGTTAAAGATCCTGACTTAACAGTTGAAAAATACTTAGCGACTAAAGGTGCTACAGTTGTTTCATTCACTCGTTTTGAAGTCGGCGAAGGAATCGAAAAACGCGAAGATAACTTTGTTGAAGAAGTTATGAGTCAAGTGAAAAAATAATTCTGTTCTACAGAGCAGAAGGGAACGCATATTTATGCGCTCCCTTTTTTTTGAGAATTTTCCTTGGGATAATTTCTAGGAAACTACTCATCAAACGTGACGCTTCAGTAAATAATGTGCTAAAATAAGCATATAACTGTGATGGAGGATAAAATTGTGAAACCAAAATACCAACGTGTTGTATTGAAATTAAGTGGCGAGGCATTAGCCGGAACAGAAGGATTTGGGATTAATCCCCCAGTTATTAAAGAAATCGTAAAAGAATTAAAAGATGTTCATGATCTAGGTGTCGAACTAGCGATCGTTGTCGGTGGTGGAAACATTTGGCGTGGACAGATCGGTGCGCAAATGGGAATGGAACGTGCGCAAGCAGATTATATGGGAATGCTTGCAACGGTAATGAATGCTTTAGCATTACAAGATACATTAGAAAACGCTGGAGTACCAACACGCGTACAAACATCAATTGAAATGCGTCAAATCGCAGAACCATACATTAGACGTCGTGCAGAACGTCATTTAGAAAAAGAACGTGTTGTGATTTTTGCTGGAGGAACTGGTAATCCATATTTCTCTACAGATACAACTGCAGCATTACGTGCTGCTGAAATCAACGCTGATGTGATCTTGATGGCAAAAAATAATGTCGATGGTGTCTACTCTGCAGATCCAAAATTAGACAAAGATGCAGTGAAATTTGAAGAGTTGACCCATATGGAAGTAATCTCAAAAGGCTTGCAAGTAATGGATTCAACAGCAAGTTCACTAAGCATGGATAATGATATTCCATTGCTTGTCTTTAATTTAAATGAACCCGGTAATATTCGTCGTGCAATTTTAGGTGAAAATATCGGAACTACTGTGAGGGGGAAATAGAAATGGCAGATCAAATTTTAACAGATGCAAAAGCGAAAATGAAAAAAGCGGAAGATAACTTACAACGTGAGTTAGGACAAATCCGTGCTGGACGCGCAAATGCTAGCTTACTAGACCGCGTATCGGTAGTGTATTACGGAGCACCGACTCCTGTGAATCAATTGGCATCCATTACGATCCCAGAAGCGCGTATCTTAATGATTACACCATTTGATAAATCATCGATCAAAGAAATCGAAAAAGCACTGATGGCATCTGATATTGGGATTACACCAACTAGTGATGGAAATGTAATTCGTTTAGTAATTCCTCAATTAACAGAAGAACGTCGTAAAGAATTAGCTAAAGACGTGAAAAAAGCGGCTGAGTCAGCAAAAGTAGCTGTTCGTAATGCACGTCGTGATGCATTAGATGCATACAAAAAACAAGAAAAAGCAAGTGATATCACAGAAGATGATTTACGTGACGCAGAAAAAGCGGTTCAAACTGCAACAGACGACAGTATCAAAACAGTTGATAAAATCGCAGCAGATAAAGAACAAGAATTACTTGAAGTGTAAGAAAAAGGTGATCGTGTTCGATCACCTTTTTTTCATGTAAAAAACAGAGAACAATAGTCATTTTTTGTAGCCATTAAATTTCTGTGAATAATGTTTGATTTTCATGGGCATTTTAAATGATTATTGCTATAATGAATAGACTAGTTATCTGATGGGAGCGACAAATATGTTACGATTTTTTCCACAAAAAAAGAACTATTTAGCAGAAACTCGTGAACAGACATTTGATCATACATTGCCAATACCAGAGCATGTGGCGATTATTATGGATGGAAATGGACGTTGGGCACAAAATCGCCGTCTTCCACGTGTTGCTGGACATAAAGAAGGCATGGAAACCGTAAAAAAAATCACACGTCACGCCTCACATTTAGGCGTAAAGGTATTGACGCTTTATGCGTTTTCGACTGAGAATTGGAAACGTCCGACAAATGAAGTCGATTTTTTAATGCAGTTACCAGTCGATTTTTTTGATAAGTTTGTCCCTGAATTGATCAAAGAAAATGTAAAAGTCCATGTGATGGGGTATCAAGAGTTTTTGCCAAAGCATACGCTAGAAGCAGTAGAACGTGCGATTGAACAAACAAAACACAATACAGGGATGATTTTGAACTTTGCGTTGAACTATGGTAGTCGCGCGGAAATCATTACAGCCATGCAACAAGTCTACACTGAAGTGGCTACGACGCATCAAGATGCTAGCAAAATTGATGAGACATTATTTGAAAAACATTTAATGACTGGTTTTTTACCTGAAACGTTACGTGATCCTTCATTGTTGATTCGAACGAGTGGTGAAGAACGTATCAGTAACTTTTTGTTATGGCAAATCGCCTATTCAGAACTATTCTTTACAAAAGCCTATTGGCCAGATTTTGATGAGCGATTGTTAGAAGAAGCCATTGCGGTATATCAACAACGTGATCGCAGGTTTGGTGCGGTCAAGATCAAGGAGGATAAGGAATGAAACAACGGGTCATTACTGCTGTTGTGGCGCTGATTATTTTCTTACCCATCATCTTTTTTAATTTTGGTGGACAAGCAGTCAATTTATTAGCAGCTGTATTAGCAGTCGTCGGGGTATATGAATTATTTCGCATGAATCAATTAACGATTTTGAGCTTTGAAGGAGTCTTATCAGCTTTAGGGGCTGTCATATTGGTCTTACCAAAAGATCCTTACTTTGCATTTTTAGCAGATCAAACATCAAAATTTAGTCTGTTTTATTTCATTGTAATGGTATTACTGGGCATTTCAGTCGTGTCAAAGAACACTTATACAATCGATGAAGCCGCTTTTCCAGTATTGGTTAGTTTATACGTCGGTGTTGGATTTGAGACGTTTGCTTCAGCAAGAGCAAGTAGTTTAGTCGTGTTGATGTTTGGGCTATTGATCGTATGGGCAACGGATATCGGTGCGTATATGTTTGGTCGTAAGTATGGGACGAAAAAGCTTTGGCCGGAAATCTCACCAAATAAAACGGTTGAAGGGGCGTTAGGCGGAATCGTAAGTGCGGTCGTCGTGGCCTTTGTTTATTTGATCTTATTTTCAGCAACTCGTTATTTCGGTCATGGATTTTTGATGATGCTGTTATTGACCGTGATTTTATCTATTATCGGCCAGTTTGGTGATCTAGTAGAGTCAGCTTTCAAGCGTCATTATGGCGTTAAAGATTCGGGCAAGATCTTACCTGGACATGGTGGGATTTTAGATCGTTTTGACAGTATGTTGTTTGTATTTCCGATGATGTATTTATTAGGAATCTTTTGATGAATCTAGTGCATGCACTAGATTTATTTTTTTACGAAAGTTAAATTCTTGTTACAAAATAAACAAGTCGGTAAAGAAGAATTGAACTGTGCTAAAATAAACAGTAAGTTCTGATACTGAACATGAGAAACGAGGATGGTAAATGAAAGCTTTATTAGTATTTTTATTGATATTTTCCGTTGTGGTAGTGGTCCACGAATTTGGTCATTTTTATTTTGCAAAACGTGCAGGGATTTTGGTTCGTGAATTTGCGATTGGGATGGGACCTAAAATCTATTCTCACCGTGGAAAAGATGGAACGCTCTATACGATAAGATTGCTTCCTTTAGGTGGATATGTACGAATGGCAGGTTTTGAAGAAGAAGAAGAATTAAAGCCTGGGATGGTCGTTGGTCTGGTTACCGATAAAGATGAGCACGTGCTAAAAATCAATACAAGTAAAAAAGTCAATTTGACACAAGCGATCCCTTTAGAAATTATGCAATATGACTTGCTTGATCAGTTGACAATTACGGGATTTGTTAATGGGAACGAACAAGACGAGCGAACATTTACCGTGAGTAAGACGGCAACGATCATTGAAGAAGATGGTACTGAGCTAAGAATTGCACCAAGGGAAGTTCAATTCCAATCGGCTAAATTATGGCAACGTATGCTGACGAATTTCGCAGGTCCGATGAATAACTTCATTTTATCATTTGTTATTTTTACGGTGTTGGCTTTTGCTCAAGGTGGTGTTCAAGATCTCAACTCTACAGTAATTAGTGGTGTCGGATCAGACACTCCTGCACAAGCAGCAGGACTAAAAGCTGGTGATAAGATCACGAAGATCAATGATACGACAGTGACAGATTGGGCAGAACTCACGCAAGCAATCCAAGCAGCAAATGATCAAACACTGACAATTCAATATGAGCAAGCAGATCAGACCAAAGAAGCTATCGTGACGCCAAAAAAAGTAGAACAAAATGGACAAACGCTCTATCAAATTGGTATTTCTGCACCAATCAATACAAGTACGTCTGCGAAACTAATCGGTGGTGTGACGATGAGTATCGAAAGTTTTACTCGGATCATTAAAGCACTGGGATCTTTAATTCAAAACTTTAGTTTGGATAAATTAGGTGGCCCAGTAGCTATTTTTGAAATCTCTTCTCAAGCAGCTACGCAAGGATGGATGACCGTATTAAGTGTTATGGGATTGATCTCAATGAATCTAGGTATTTTTAATCTATTGCCGATCCCAGCTTTAGATGGTGGAAAACTGGTATTAAACGTTATTGAAGGTATACGAGGAAAACCGTTGAGTCAAGAAAAAGAAGGCATCATTACGTTGATAGGGTTTGGTTTAATGATGGTATTGATGGTGTTAGTCACTTGGAACGATATTCAACGATTCTTCTTTTAAAATGGGGAAAATGAAGGAGTAAAGATGAAGCAGTCGAAACTATTGATTCCAACGCGACACTGTGCTGAAGAGATCGACACGATCAGTGAGCGTTTGTTGGTTCAAGCAGGGTATGTGACAAAGTTAGCAACAGGAATCTACGCCTATCTGCCACTAGCAGAACGCGTAATCGAAAAAATCAGTCAAGTGATCGAACAAGAACTCAGTACACGAAATAGTATCAAAATGCGCATGCCGAATCTATTGCCACAAGAATATTCATTAGAAGAGTGTGCTAGTCAAGCAAGTGAGAATCTTTTTTCAGTAAATGATGCTGCAAGCGAAACCTATATGCTCGCACCAGCACACGAACGTTCATTTATGGAACTGATCATGAAAGAAGTACGATCGTATAAAGAATTGCCACTTTCGCTATTTCAAACGCAAATGAAGTATCGCGATGAAGCAAAAAAACAACGAGGATTGATCGATAGTCGTGAATTTTTAATGACAGACGTCTATTCTTTTCATGCTGACCAAGCAAGTTTAGATCAATTTTATCGGGAGATGGAAGAGAGTTTAGAACGCATCTTAATAAAATGCGGACTATCGTTTAAAGTCGTAAATGGTGCAAGCAAACGAATCGGTGCACGTGCACTGAGAGAATTTTTGATTCCAACACCAATCGGACAAAAAATTTTTTGCTATGCGAGTGAAGGCGCATATGCTGCGACTTTGACGGTTGCTACAAGTGATACCATCACAAAAAAATCACATGCAACGTATCAACCATTAGAGAAAACGACTGTCTTCGATCTACAAGAAGCTCCTTTAGATCAGACGATCAAACCGCTCTTTTATCTGATCAATGAAACGATTGTCGTCTTGTTATTGCGTGCAGATCACTTATTAAATGAAGAAAAAGTAAAACATTTTTTTCAGCAAAAACAAATCACGGCATTAGGTGAGCAAGAACTGCTTGATTTGATTCCTGATTTTAACGATAAAGAGATCTTTGAGATTATTGCGCGTTT
The DNA here is from genome assembly GCF_053761865.1 of Enterococcus bulliens. Taxonomy (NCBI): domain Bacteria; kingdom Bacillati; phylum Bacillota; class Bacilli; order Lactobacillales; family Enterococcaceae; genus Enterococcus; species Enterococcus bulliens. The sequence continues at coordinate 82,080 of NZ_JBSMXK010000003.1, read as the reverse complement.
TGAGGTCTTCGCTGATCCAAGTTTGGCTGATCTGGTCAATGCACAATTGAGCAGCCATACGCTCGATTTGGCTTATCGCCATGTAAATTTTGGTCGTGAGCTTATCGTGACACGATTTTTTGATATGCAATTGGTCAAAGAAGGCGATCTAGCACCTAATGGACAAGGGATTTTACATTTTGATCGTGGGATTTCTGTTGCCCAAATGACAAAATTAGCACCTGCATATGCGAGTCAAGTCGGTGCTGTTTTTCTAGATGATCAAGCACAAACGCAAACCTTGAATATGGGCTATTATGGAATAGGTCTTACACGGATATTTGCTTTGATCGTCGAAATGTATGCCAGTGAAGGGAAGATGTGTTGGCCACAAGTAATCGCACCTTTTGATGTCCACATCCTACCTTTAGATATTCATGACCCTTTTCAAGTAGAACTTGCCAAACAATTAGCACGTGAGTTAGAACAAGCAGGGTATGATCTATTAATTGACGATCGCGACGTTGAGTCGGCGACGAAACAACAAGATGCATCACTGATCGGTTGTCCGATTCAATGTACGATCAGCAACAAAGCTGTAGAAGGAGTTATTGAATTGGAAATCAAGGCAAAACAAGCGATACTAGAAGTTCGGAAAGAAGAAGTTTTGTCTACCTTGTCGATTTTGTTACAATCAGAATAAGAAACTAGAAAGAGTTCGACTCTTTCTAGTTTTTTTGTTGAAACATGCTATACTGAAAGAACGCGGAATTTGCAAAAAAAGAATCAAGGAGGGAATTTTTTTGGCGGAAACACAAGAAAGATTTAAAGTATTATTGGAGCAAATCCAACTGCCACTTGCTGATCAGCAGCATCCCTTAATGCAAGATGCACATATCACAGAAGTATTCGTCCATACGCAATCCAAGCATTGGGCCTTTCATTTTTTATTTGACGATCTTTTGCCAGTCGACTTATATCAACGGTTCGTCCAGCATTTAGAACTTGCGTTTAAAGAGATTGCGACGGTAAGTGTCACGATTGCTTGTCAAGAAGCTACGGTGACAAAGGAATTGATCGAAGCATACTGGTCAACTGTCTTATTACAAAAAAATTGTGAAACACCATTTGTACAACGGGTAGTAGCCAATCAACCGATTACATATGAAAACAATCAACTGACTGTTTTAGTGAGCAATGAATCGGTCATACCGATGTTGACTCAACAATATTTTCCACTGATCCAACAAAATTATGTGGCATTAGGTTTTCCCAAGTTAAAACTTGTTGCAACGGTCGACACTAAACAAGCGACCGAGGAATTGCGTGCTCATCAAGAACGGATGCAAGCGCAACAAGAAGAAGCGATGCGTCAAGCGGCACAATCGATCGCAGCGCATGAACAAAAGAAAAAAGAAGAACCAAAACAAGCTTTGTCTGGTCCAATCGTTTTAGGACGCAATATTCCTAAAGATGAGGCCATTATGCCTATGGGCAATATCTTAGAAGAAGAGCGACGCATTACGATCGAAGGCTATGTATTTGATACCGAAGTACGTGAATTGCGTTCAAAACGAAAAATTTTAATTTTGAAAATGACCGATTATACCTCTTCTTTTATCGTGAAAAAGTTCTCGAACAATGAAACAGATGAACAAATGTTTGAAGCGATCAAAAAAGGAAGTTGGCTAAGAGTTCGTGGAAGTATCCAAGAAGATACTTTTATGCGCGATTTGGTTATGAATGCGCAAGATATTTGCGAAGTGAAACATGAAAGTCGTAAAGATTATGCACCTGAAGGTCAAAAGCGGGTGGAATTGCATGTTCATAGTAATATGAGTCAAATGGATGCGACCAATTCAATCAAAGATTATGTGAACCAAGCAGCAAAATGGGGACATAAAGCGATCGCAATCACTGATCACGGCGGAGCACAATCATTCCCAGATGCCCATCATGCTGCGAAAAGCGCGGGAATCAAAATGGTATATGGTGTTGAAGCCAATATTGTAGATGATGGTGTACAAGTGGCTTATAATCCTCAAGCTGTCGATTTAAACAATGCGACGTATATCGTATTCGACGTGGAGACAACTGGACTGTCAGCTGTCTACAACTCAATCATTGAATTAGCAGCAGTGAAAATGCACAAAGGCAATATCGAAGCATCATTTGATGAATTCATCAATCCAGGACATCCACTATCTAAGACAACAGTCGATTTAACCGGGATCACAGATGAGATGGTTCGTGGTTCGAAAAGTGAAGAAGAAGTATTGCGTCTCTTTCGTGAATTTTCAGAAGGTGCGATTTTAGTTGCTCATAATGCGTCGTTTGATATGGGATTTTTGAATACTAGCTATAAGAAGTACGGCATTCCAGAAGCAGATAATCCGGTTATCGATACGCTAGAGCTTGCGCGTTATCTCTATCCACAGTTTAAACGTTTTGGATTAGGGGTATTGACAAAAAAATTCGGCGTTAGCTTAGAACAACATCACCGAGCGATTTATGACGCGGAAGCAACGGCACATTTAGCATGGATCTTTATCAAAGAAGCGATGGATAAGCATCAAATGCTCTTACATCAAGAGTTGAATCGACATGTTGGTGGCGAGAACAGTTACAAATCGGCTCGTCCTTTTCATGCAACACTTTTGGTTCAAACGCAAGCAGGATTAAAAAATCTATTTAAATTGATTTCGATGTCCAATATCGATTATTTTCATGATAAAGTCCCACGAATCCCACGTTCAGAATTAACGAAATTGCGCGAAGGGATCTTGGTCGGTAGTGGTTGTGACAAAGGGGAAGTTTTTATTGCGATGATGCAAAAAGGGGTCGAGGCTGCAGAAAAATTAGCAGAGTTCTACGATTATATCGAGATCATGCCAAAACCAGTTTATGCTCATTTGATCGAACAAGAATTAGTAAAAGGCGAAGCAGATCTAGAAGAAATCATTCAAAATCTAGTCGATATCGGTCAAAAATTAAACAAACCTGTGATCGCAACCGGAAACGTGCACTATTTGAATGAAGAAGATGCGATTTATCGTAAAATTTTGATCAATTCGATGGGAGGAGCCAATCCTCTAAACCGTCACAGTTTACCAAAAGTCCATTTTCGAACGACCGATGAAATGTTGACCGAATTCCAATTTTTAGGAAATGATCTTGCCCAAGAAGTCGTCGTTGATGCACCGAACGCTTTAGTTGAACAGTGCGAAGAAGTCATTCCGGTAAAAAATGAATTGTATACACCGAAAATTCCAGGATCAGAAGAAGAAATTACGGAATTGAGTTATTCTAAGGCTAAAGAACTCTACGGTGATCCTCTACCAGATGTTGTACAAAAACGTTTGGAAAAAGAATTGAATTCGATTATCGGTAATGGCTTTTCCGTGATCTATTTGATTTCTCAAAAACTGGTGCATAAGAGTAATGAAGACGGGTACTTAGTTGGTTCGCGTGGCTCTGTAGGGTCGAGTTTTGTCGCGACGATGACAGGGATCACAGAAGTAAATCCTTTAGCTCCACATTATTATTGTCCGGATTGTCAATATTCAGAGTTTTATGAAGATGGGACATTTGGTTCTGGTTTTGATATGCCGGAAAAAGTCTGTCCAACGTGTGGCAGTCATTTGAAAAAAGATGGTCATGATATCCCGTTTGAAACCTTTTTAGGATTCCATGGTGATAAAGTGCCCGATATCGATTTGAACTTTTCTGGAGAATACCAACCACAAGCGCATAATTATACGAAAGTATTGTTTGGAGAAGACTATGTCTATCGAGCTGGAACGATCGGTACGGTAGCTGATAAAACGGCGTATGGTTTTGTGAAAGGGTACGAACGTGATCATAATCTACATTTTAGAGGCGCAGAGATCGACCGTCTAGCCAAAGGGGCAACTGGTGTGAAACGGACGACTGGACAGCATCCAGGGGGAATCATTGTTATTCCTGACTATATGGATGTCTATGATTTTACGCCGATCCAATATCCTGCTGATGATGTCAATTCAGAATGGAAAACGACCCATTTTGATTTCCATTCGATCCATGACAATATTTTAAAACTAGATATTTTAGGACACGATGATCCAACCGTGATCCGAATGTTACAAGATCTATCTGGGATCGATCCTAAAACGATTCCGACAGACGATCCAGAAGTGATGCGGATTTTTGAAGGAACCGAAATCTTAGGAGTGACACCTGAGCAGATCTATTCTAAAACAGGAACGCTAGGTATTCCAGAATTTGGTACACGTTTTGTTCGCGGAATGTTAGAACAAACCCATCCTTCGACATTTGCAGAATTATTACAGATCTCTGGATTATCTCATGGAACGGATGTATGGCTAGGAAATGCTGAAGAATTGATCCGTCGTGGGGAATCTACATTGGCTAATGTAATCGGGTGTCGTGATGATATCATGGTCTATTTGATCCATGCTGGTCTTGATGATGGCTTAGCCTTTAAAATTATGGAAAGTGTCCGTAAGGGAAAAGGGATCCCTGATGATTGGCAAGAAGAGATGCGTAAACAAGATGTACCGGAATGGTATATCGAGTCGTGTTTGAAAATCAAGTACATGTTCCCTAAAGCCCATGCGGCAGCATACGTTTTAATGGCATTGCGAGTAGCGTATTTCAAAGTGTATTTTCCTATTTTATATTATTGTGCATATTTTTCGGTACGAGCGGATGATTTCGATTTAGTCGCAATGAGTAAAGGAAAAGATGCGGTCAAAGAACGAATGAAAGAAATCACGGATAAAGGCTTAGATGCTTCGACAAAAGAAAAAAATCTGTTGACAGTATTGGAGCTATGTAATGAAATGTTAGAACGTGGTTTCGAATTTGGAATGATCGATTTGTACAAGTCAGATGCTGAGAATTTTGTGATTGACGGCAACCGATTACTGGCTCCGTTTCGCGCGGTCCCAAGTTTAGGGTTAAGTGTGGCCAAACAAATCGTTGAAGCACGAAAAGATGGTCCATTTTTATCAAAAGAAGACTTGGCTAATCGTGGAAAAGTATCGAAGACATTGATCGAATATATGACAGACAATGGTGTATTAAAAGATTTACCAGATGAAAATCAGTTGAGTCTATTCGATATGTTTTAAAAAGAGGCTGTGACAGAAGTAGTCAGCTCTAATAAGCTGCATCATTTCGATAATAGTGTTATCTATTTCGGTCATGATGCGGCTTATTTAAGTAACAGCTCCTTCTAGAACACCTAAAAAAAGAAGCCATGGCAGAAATCTGCCATAGCTTCTTTTTATTTACGTGTGAGTTTCACCACGACTTCACAACGTGCAGTTTGAGGAAACATATCGACAGATTGTAAGTACTCGATGTCAAATTTTTTCGCTAAAGTGTTTAAGTCTCGCGCTAAAGTCGATACATTACAAGAAACATAGACCATTTGTTCAGGTGGATACGCAATCAACGTATCTAGAAGGGTTTGATCTAGTCCAGTACGCGGAGGATCGACGATCAACCGATCGATTTTGATCCCTTGGTTGACCCAAGTAGGAATCCACTCTTCAGCTGTGCCTGTTTCATACAGTGTATTGCGTGCACCTAAACGTTTGGCATTACGTTTAGCATCTTCAATAGCTTGAGGGACGATATCCATTCCAAGTACTTTTTTTACTTGTGATGCAATATTTAAACCGATCGTACCCACACCACAGTAGGCATCGACGACTGTATGGGTTTCATTTAAATCTAAAGCTGCGATCGCTTCTTGATACAGCCGACTCGTTTGCTTAGGATTCAATTGGAAAAAAGCTCTAGGGGATAAATCGAAGGTGACATCATTGATTTGTTCTTCGATGGCTTCTTTTCCCCAAAGATGGAGCGTTTCATCCCCCATGACAATAGAGGTTTTTTTATCCTGGACATTTTGCATGATCGAAACGATCTCAGGAAATTGGGCTGTCAATGCAGCGATCATTGCTTGTTTTTTAGGAAGTTTTTTCGAATTTGTAATAAATACGACTTGTAGCTCATCGGTTTTTATCCCCACACGAACCATTAATGTCCGGACGATCCCACTATTTTTTTGTTCATCATAAATCGGGACATTATATTGTTGTAAAAGGGTAACGATTGCATTGATGACTTCTTGCGTTCGACTTTCTTGTACCAGACAATCATCTATCGCAACAAGATTATGACTATTCGTTTGATAAAGTCCAGCTTGTACTGTATCGTCTTGTTTGCGTACTTGAAACTGTGCTTTATTGCGATAATGCCAAGGATCATCCATCCCGATCGTCGCACGTAAGTCATATTCTTCATAACGGTCGGGTTTAAATTTATGCAAGGCTTGTTTTAAAAGGTCACGTTTAAAGTCAAGTTGTTTGTTATACGCTAAATGTTGCAGCTGACAACCACCGCATTCATCATAAACACGACAAGGAGGCGTGATTCGATCTTTGCTTTTTTTTATAATTTTTTTCAGTTTAGCTTCAGCATAGCGAGGGGTAGCATTCGTGATTGTGGCGGTCACTTCTTCACCTGGAAGCGCACGTGGGACAAATACGATCAGCTTTTTAAAATAGCCGATTCCTTCACCATTAATCCCAAGGCGTTTGATTTTTAGCGGGATCGTTTGTCCCGTTGATACGATTAATTCTGTCATAAGTACTCCTTTAAAAAGTAAATTCGCTTCATTGTACCACAGAAAAGCCGATAGTAAAAAAGTATGGTACACTAGTCAAAGAATCATCAAGGGGGATCAAGTATGAAAATTGTACAGGTAAAAAAATTGAAAAAAAACTATAAAATCCTTTTTGATTCTGGCGATGAATTGATCGCTTCAGAGGATTTTTTAATTACCGCTCATCTATTTAAAGATCAAGAATTCACACCAGAAGAGTTCCAAGCACTTCAAGCTCAATCAGGCTATGACCGAGGCTTACAGTTGGCGATGAATTACATCAGTTACCAGTTACGTACTAAAAAAGAAGTGGATCAGTATTTAAAGGAGAAAGAATTTTCCAGTCAAGATCGACCGAAAATTTTGGCACGCCTAGAAGAATTAAAGGTGATCGATGATCGCTTTTATGCAGAAAGTTTTGTCCGAACACAATTGTCCCTAGGCGACAAAGGGCCTAAACAGCTACAACAAAAAATGAAGGCAAAAGGTTTGGATGATGACACGATTGCATATGGCTTGACGTTTTACACTAAAGACGATGAAGTCGCCTTAGCTGAGGCGGTTGCGATCAAGTTAAATAAACGAATCCATCATAAAAGTCATCGAGAACGATTGCAAAAGATCCGGATGGGATTGATGCAAAAAGGATATGATAGTGCAATCATCGAGCAAGTGATGAGTGAATTAACGCTTGAACTGGATGAAGACGAAGAAGAAGTAGCGCTTGAAAAAGCCGGTCAGCAATTGTTTCGTCGTCACGCACGCTTACCCCTACATCAACGGGAACAAAAAATCAAGCAAGCTCTTTATACAAAAGGTTTTGCTTTAGATAGGATTCAGATATTTTTAGAAAAGGAACGAGAAAATGAAGAATGAAGTCACTTGGTCACAGGAGACAATCGCACAATTTCAACATGAATTTTTAACTTGGTATCATCGACACAAACGCAATCTACCTTGGCGAGTCGATCAAGATCCTTATCGTATTTGGATCTCAGAGATCATGTTGCAACAAACTAGAGTCGATACAGTGATCGATTATTATTATCGCTTTATGGAAAAATTTCCGACGATCGACACTTTAGCAAATGCTCCAGAAGAAGAACTGTTAAAAATGTGGGAAGGCTTAGGCTATTATTCAAGAGCACGTAACTTACAAGTCGCTGCTCGTCAGATCCAAAAAGAGTACCACGGTGTATTTCCCAATACAGTAGAAGCGATCAGTCAGTTAAAAGGGATTGGACCTTATACGACAGGTGCGATTTCAAGTATTGCATTTGGCTTAGTTGAACCAGCAATCGATGGGAATATCATGCGTGTGGTGAGCCGATTGTTTTGTATCGACGAAGATATCGCAAAACCAAGTAGTCGCAAAGTATTTGATGCATATACACGAGCGATTTTATCACCAAAAGAACCTGGAGAAATGAATCAAGCTTTTATGGATCTAGGTTCAGCAATATGTACGCCTAAAAATCCTGACTGCGCTTCATGTCCATTGCAAGCCTATTGCCAAGCTTATCAAGAAAATAAAATGACGGATTTTCCCGTGAAAACGAAAAAAGCAAAACCAAAAGATGTCTATTATCTTGCTGCGGCAGTAGAAAACAACCAAGGAGAATTTTGGTTTGAGCAACGAGAAGATCAAGGGTTGCTCGCTAAAATGTGGCATTTTCCATTACAAGAAGTGGATAAAGAAACCTTTGAACAAGCACGTATACAATTTGCTAAAGAAGAAGTTGAACAGTTGTCACTGATTGCAGAAGAAGAAGATCCTCAAATTTTTGAAACGTTACCAGTAGTCTGGCAAACACGCCATTTAGGTACAGTCAAGCATCTGTTTAGTCATTTACGTTGGCATGTAGTGCTCTTTTATGGTCGTACCCAACAACCCGAACACTTTAAAAATGGACAATGGCTTAGTCAAGATGTGTTAAAAGACTATGCTTTTCCTAAAATCCAGCATAAAATGTGGGATGAAATCGCAAAAAATCAAAAACATTCGCGATAGTGCTAGGCAAAGTTTTTGTTTATTGCTATAATATTGAGTGATATGAGTTTACACTCAAATAAAGGCGTTGATGTTTCGCTGAGGGAAGGATTGCTATGCGAGTTCCAAAAGAAGGCGAGTTTGTAACGATCCAAAGCTACAAACACGATGGCAATTTGCACCGTACGTGGCGAGATACCATGGTATTAAAAACTAGCGAATATTCAATGATTGGCGTCAATGATCACACATTGGTAACCGAATCAGACGGTAGACGTTGGGTTACCCGAGAGCCAGCAATCGTATATTTTCATAAGAAGTATTGGTTTAATATTATTGCGATGATCCGTGAAAAAGGTGTCTCTTATTATTGTAATCTTGCTTCTCCTTATCTATTAGATGAAGAAGCATTGAAATATATTGATTACGATTTAGATATCAAGGTATTTCCTGATGGAGAAAAACGCTTATTAGACGTAGATGAATACGAGTTGCATAAGAAAATGATGCATTATCCAAAAGACATCGATTTTATTTTAAAAGAAAATGTCAAAATATTGGTCGATTGGATCAATAATGGAGAAGGTCCTTTTTCTGAAGGGTACGTAGATATTTGGTATGATCGCTACAAGCAATTGTCGCAAAAATAAAAAAACACTGTCACACTCGTGACAGTGTTTTTTTATAGCCGTTTTTCCATAGTGACATGCTCGATTCCAGCATCTAAAAAAATGGGACCATCTGCACTATAGCCTAAACGTTCGTAGAATCCTTTAGCGCTAAGTTGTGCACCGAGGGTAATCGTAGTAAAACCTTGTTGTCGTAATCTGTCTTCGATAAAACCAATCAATTTTGCCCCAGCACCTTGACTGCGGGCACTTTTTTTGACCGCCATCCATTGTAATTTAGCTTTGGTTTCACTTAAAGGCAAAATACGAGCCGTTACGATTGCTTCATCCTGTTGGTATCCAACAAAGTGGATGGTTTTTGCTTCTAAGTCATTGATCTCTAAATCAGCCGGGACTTGTTGTTCTAAGATAAAAACGGCTTTTCGCAAGGCCAAAGCATCTTGATAGACGGAATCATGTATATTTTTCGTATGGTAAATGTTCATTCGTGTACTCCTTTTGTAGTGGGTCTTCAAATTTAAAAAAACGATGCTGCCAAATAGATTCGTAAAATGCTATAAGTTGTGTTGCTGTCAGATCAGGATGATCTGTCGTTGAACTCGCATTAGGAAATGAATACAAATGAAATCCTAAACCATGTGCAAAATCGATAATTAGCAATGCGAGCATTCATATTCCTTCTTGGTTTCTCTTAGTATACCTTATTCTGTTTAAAAAGTAGGCCTTTTGTACCCAATTTTGATCAAAAAGATGACAAAATTGTTTGGCATCTAATCTAGATTTCGATGGCATAGGATCATAAATTTCTTCATAGTCAAAGAAAACGAAACAACATAAAGTGGTGAAATAGATGGAAACCAATGAGGAAAAGATTCGCACACTTCTTTTATATGGGAAGTTGCTGTTAGAATGTAATTTTGATTTAGCCGAGATTCGTAGTGAGATGTATCATGTAATGGGGCAAATGGATCTCCATCATTTATCGATCTTCATGAACCAAACGAGCTTGATGTTGATCGACAATACGACAGATAATGTCAAAATGATCAAAATCGATACCTATGCGTATAATTTTGAAAAAATCAGTCATATCCACGAGTTAGTGGTGGCCTTGACACTCAAAAAAATGACATTACAAGAATTTTATACAGCATTATTGGCTGTAGATCAGAAAAATTATGCGTTTTCTATTCCAACACAAGTATTTCATGCAGAGATGATCTGTGGAGCGATGTATAGTTTGATCAATGGTTGGTCGATGTTAGTCCTCGCGTCTTTTTTACTTGGCAGTTTTGGGTATTTTTGCTTCTTGACGTTCCAAAAATATTTGAAGATCAAATTATTCACGATTTTTTTATATTCGATTTTGATTACCCTTTGTTCGATGATATGTGTACGTTCATTTGAACTGCCTAACACTTTTGCCTTGATTTTGAGCTGTATGATGCCGTTATTTCCAGGGGCGACATTGGTCAATGCTATTAGAGCAGGGATCAACGGGGATTATATCGTCAGTTTGTCACAAGGAGTAGAAGCAATCAATACTGCCTTAATGTTAGGATTACCAGTTGCATTTTTATTAACGATTACGCTCTAAGGAGGAAATATCGATGTTCTTACGTGCTTTTTTTAGTTTTTTTGTCAGTTCTTCAACAGCGATATTAAATAAAGTCGAGCGAAAGTATTATCTATTGTGCGGCTGTTGCGGTATGGTAACGTCACTTGCTTATAGTAGTGCGTCAGATTATGTTTCGGCACCAATGGCGTCGTTGCTAGCTTGTATTGCGTTGACTGTTATAAGTCAGCTACTTGGTCATCTTGTCGAGCGTCCAAGTTTGATTTTTACGATTTCAGGTATCATGCCGATCGTTCCAGGTAGCCTACTATTTAAAACCTTCAATGCATTAGCTGAAAATGACTATAATCAAAGTTTGAGTTATGGAGCACAAGCAATCTTAGTCGGCGTATCGATCGCACTAGGTTTTTTCTTCAATGAATCATTTGCGGCGATATTAGGGCAATTTAGACATAAAAAAGGCTAACGGGTCTGTTAGTCTTTTTTGATATCAAAAGAATAATGACAAAACTGTTATGTAACAAGACTTGGATTCAATGGTTATTTTTTTTGACGTCCTTTATCCTAAAAAGTGTAAAAAAGAAGACAAGGACGTGATTATTGTGAAAGGATTAACAAAAGAACTGATTCAGGAAATACAGCATAATGTAGAAAGTAAGCAGTATCGTGTTGCCCAAAATGCGGTCACGACGAATGGAATCTTTAAAGCTGCCCAAAATATCCAAGCCATCGATGAAAATTATTTTAATTTCTCAGTCGATATCGACGATCACTTAGTCACCAATCAAAACCACAGTGGCCGTTGTTGGATGTTTGCTTGTTTAAATATCTTGCGCTCACATCTAGAAAAACAATACAATATCGACAATTTTGAACTATCGCAAAATTATCTTTATTTTTGGGATAAATTAGAAAAGGCGAATTATTTCTATCAACATATTTTAGCAACAGCAAATAAAAAATTATCTAGTCGTACAGTCCAATATTTATTGACCACACCACAACAAGACGGTGGTGATTGGAATTTAGTGTTATCAATCGTTGAAAAATATGGACTTGTTCCCCATTATGCGATGAATGAAACAAGTTGTAGCATCGATTCGACAGAACTAAACACAATCTTGAATCGGAAGTTACGAAAAGATGCGTATGCGATCCGTGAGATGGTAGAAAATCATGCAAAACATTGTGAAATCGAGATGTATATCAAGCATCAATTAAAAACAGTGTACACCATCCTGTGCACAGCATTAGGAACGCCTCCAGAACGATTCGATTTTTCGTTCCGGACCAAGGACAATACATTCGAACAATATCCACAGTTGACACCATTAGCATTTTATCAAGATTATCTAGACTTAGATTTGACAGATTATGTAGCACTCATTAACGTTCCAGACGATGCTATGCCATTTAATCAACTGTATCAGGTACAATTATCAGATAATATGGTCGATGGCTTAGCAAATGTGTATTTGAATGTTCCAATCGAACAACTGAAAGCAGCTACGATCGCGCAATTAAAAGCAAGTGAGCCTGTCTTTTTTGGTTGTGACGTCTTGAAATTCTTTGACCGTCAAAAAGGGATCATGTCTTATGATCTATACGATTTTGATGCCTTATTTGATACCAATTTAAACATGCCTAAAGGTCCACGTTTCTTTTATCGTGAAAGCCTCCCAACACACGCGATGGTTATTGGTGGGGTACATATTGTCAACGACGTACCACTTCGCTGGAAAGTTGAAAATAGTTGGGGACGAGAAGTCGGAGATAAAGGATTTTTTGTGATGGACGATGCGTGGATGAGTGAATTTGTCTATGAAGTCGTTGTGAAAAAAGAGTTTTTACCAGAAACATTACGTGGTCTTTTAGAAGAAGATCCAATTGCGTTACCATTTTGGAATCCAATGAATCCTATTGCATAAAAGAAAGGTATGATGAAACATGTGCACAACTGTTCTAGTAGGAAAAAAAGCATCTCGTACTGGTTCAACAATGATCGCGCGCAATGCTGATGCTGAAGAACCGATTCAACCAGTCAAATTTATTCATGTAAAAGCAGATCAAAATGGCAAAGGGACTTATCGCTCTACAGTGTCAGAATACCAAGAAACCTATCCTGAGCATTCGTTAGCGTATCACATGATCCCATTTATCGAAAGTGAACGTCCAGAACTAGGGATTATGGGTGAAGCTGGCATCAATTCGTTGAATATTGCGATGAGCTCGACAGAAAGTATTTTTGGAAATCCATTTGTATTAGCGATCGATCCGTTAACCAAACGGGGGTTAGGCGAAGATTCTTTATTAAATATGGTATTGCCTTATATCCATTCGGCACGAGAAGGTGTCACGTATACAGCTAAAATCATTGCAGAGTATGGTTCACACGAAGGAAATGGGATCATTTTCAGCGACAAAGATGAGATTTGGTATATGGAGATCCCTTGTGGTCATCATTGGGTAGCCGTAAGATTACCAGATGATTGTTGCGCAGTGATCGCCAATCAATCTTTGATCGAGGAAGTCGATTTTACAGATACCCAAAATGTGATGTACTCAGAAGGCATTCAAGAATTTGTGGCGACCAATCACTTGAATCCTGATTATGAGGGCTTTAATTTCCGTCATATTTTTGGAACTAGCTCAAAAGAGGATCGTAAATACAATACAGCACGTGTTTGGTATGGTCAAAAGTATCTAGGGTTAGATACGACAGACCCTACAGCAAGTGATATGCCATTTTGCTTTAAACCAAATCGTTTACTTACTGTAGCAGACGTTGGAGCCGTTTTAAGTTCACATTACGATGAAACTTGCTATGATCCATTTAATGAAACGGATCAGATTCATGCAAAAATGTATCGCCCGATTGCCATGAATCGAACAGCAGAATCACATATTTTGGAAATACGAAACCATGTTCCAGCAGAAATCGCCGCTTTGTTTTGGTTGAATAGTGGACCAACAGCATTTAATCCATACGTACCGTTTTATACCAACAGTGAAGATACTGCTCCAGCATATAATAAAACGTCCAAGACCTATGACAATACACAAGCATATTGGTTATCACGAGAACTTGCAGTGTTAGTTGAACGAGATTATCAAAAATTATCTTATGCCAACTTTGATTATTTGACAGCTGCTGCGATTTTAGCCAACCAATGCGTGGCAGAGACCGATCGTTTGTATCAAGAAAAACCGACGACAGATCCCGTTGCCTTTTTAACAAAACAAAATCAACAAAATGCCGATAAAATGCTAACACTAACTAAAAAACATATTGGTGAATTGATCGAAAAAGGGTTAGCATTATCTAAATTGACATTTGATATTACAAAAGACGTTTAGGAGGGGTTAGGTATGCAACAAGTACACAAACAATCTACACCAATCACGCCAGCTCCTTCGACATTTAAAACGTTATCAAAAATCAGTTTGCCAACGTTTATCGGGTTAACATTTGCACTAGTGGCAGGTCCTTATTATTCGACATTGACGGCGACAGGATGGAACATGTTTATCTATATGGCCATTGCAGCTTTATGTTTTGCCTTACCGATTGCGTTAATCTCAGGTGAATTTGGTACGACTTTTCCAGGAAGAGGCGGCCCAGAGCTATGGGTGAACAATACGTTAGGCCCTATGTGGGGATTTGTGACTTCTTGGTTGATTTGGGCAGCCATGTTTCCGTCGATGGTAGTAGTTGGAACTGGTTTTGCACCGATGCTTGCACTGTTGATCAAGCGCCCAGATTTAGTTGAAAATCCGCTTTGTACATTGATTGTCATTTTAGCTTTAGTTTGGTCGATGACGTTGTTAAACTTGAAATTTGATATGGCGAAAATCAATGGGAAGTTTGGGATATGGTTAGGACTTTATATTCCAGTATTGATGCTATTTTCTTTAGGATTGATTACCTTTATTAAATTTGGATTTTCATCACATAGTATTTTAGGTCCATTTTCAATGGATAAGTTACTGCCACAATCGTTGACGTCTGGTACAGGAATGTATTTTAGTGGCATCATCTTCGTTTTTTTAGGAATCGAGATGTCTTCGGTCTTCATTACGCGTTTAAATAACCCTTCAAAACAGTATTCTAAAGGAATCATTACCGCTTTGGTGATGCTGGCTTTGTTCTCATTGATCAATTCATTTTTGGTAGCCAATGTCATTCCAGCTGGCAAGATCCAATTGAATAATGGCGCGCAACCATTGCAAATTTTTGCAAATGAACTAGGATTACCGTATATTTTAGTCCAACTCTTTTGTTTGTTTTCTGTCATCAGTGTAGTCACCAATATGTCGACGTGGTTTGTCAGTGCGTCTAAAACCATTACACAAAGTGCGTTACAAGGTGATTTTCCACCAAAATTCAAGTTTTGGAAAACCAATCAATTCAACGCTTGTAAAAGTTTGTTGCTCGTACAAGCCGTAGCGATCTCGCTTTTAGCAGGAGCTTATGTTGTGATTCCAGGGATCAATAAAGTGTTTATCATTATCACCAATAGTGGTACGGTTTTATATTGTATGGCCTATTGCTTGATGGCGATTGGATTTATCTCTATGCGAAAACAAAACAAGGTGCAAGAACATCCATTTAGAATCGGGAAAAAAGGCAATGGGTTAGGATTCTTCATGGCAGGACTGCTGATCGCAACTGTCGTATTTGCGCTAACGATCACCTTTATCAATAATAATTTTTTGAATTTTATCTTTGTTGTGGTACTTGTAGCGAACTTGTTTGCCATCCCTTTGATCATTTATAAAGTAAAAAAACCTGCGTGGAAAGAAAATTTACCAAAATAAGATAGATAATGGTCAAGCCACAGCAGAAATGTTGTGGCTTTTCTTTTAGCAGAAAGAAGTAGAACATGGATCAAGAACAACTTTTTGTCTTAGAAAAATTGGGTGTGTTAGATTTTAACCAAAGGATAACAGGTTTAGCAGCTGTAACAAGTTATGCACAAAAGATTCGAACAGATCCAAAATGGACGCTTTTTGACCGTAGACTATGTTGGTATGTGTTGAAGTTAAGTTGGCAAATCGAAATGCCCTTGACGGTTAAAACAGCACGTGGATTAGCAATGGATATGAAAGTATCGACGAAATCAGAAGCAAAAGAACTAGGCTTGATATTGGAGTGGATCGAAGTGAAATTTCATATCAAGCCAGAGCTTCTGTTAAACGAATGGTGTAGTTGTATTCAAAATCGACAACAAACAGCACCTTATACGCAAAGATTAATGCATATGTTACATTCAGGACATTTTGAAAATCGCTTAGAACGAAAGATCTGGTGTCTCTGTGAGTGCATACAGACGTTACTGATAATGCAACAAAATGAACACACGTTTATTGCGCTACTTTATGATCCTGATTACCCTAAAGACACCTCATATGAAAGTGTCTTACTTGACTTGGCTTAGGTTGCGAAAATGTGTTATAGCGAACGGTTTAGTGATTACCTTACCACACACTCCACGTTAGGACTTTATTTAACTGAAACAGCGATAAAAATCACTGAAAATAAACCACTATGGCATGCGCCACTACACCGTGATTGGAGCCATTCTTTAGCACATGACATCGCACTATACAAACAACTATTGTCAGAACTTGATCGCTACCACCAACAATTTTTACAAACAACAACTATCCTTAATCCTCATTAAATGATGCGATCGTACGTAGAGGACCCATTTTGTTATAGGTCAACAAAAGACGAGCGATTTCAGCAGGTGATTCGACCATCCCGGTTTTGATCCAATATAAGATACTTTCTGCTTGTACATCAAATAAGACGATATCGATATAAGCTTTTGAGATCTCTGAAAATAACTGTCTAAATTGTTCGAGGTAACAGTCAAGTAGATAAGCCAGTAGATCATAAAGAGAAGGTATGGCACAGTTTAGTGATACGTTTAGGACAGTCGATACTACTGTAAATCAACTTGCGCAAACAACTCCAGCTATGACAGATGATCTAAATTCTTTAGTTGAAGGTAGTCGTCAACTTGAAGACGGCGTGAACACGTATACGAGTGGTGTCACTCAGTTGTCAGTAGGAACGAATCAACTGGCAACAGCTACTCCAGGTTTGCTAAGTGGTAGTGCGGCAATTGACACAGGGGATCACACATTTAAATCAGCAAATGCCGACTTTAGCTAAAGGCATAGATAGTCTCGCAAGCGAGACTGAGAAAGTTGCAAACGGTAGTCAGCAGCTAGTGACCAATAACCCTGCGCTAACACAAGGAGCTTCAAAACTTGTGACAGCTTCGACGCAACTTGTCGATGGTAGCCAAAAATTAGCTATAGGAAGTCAAAAATTGACTGCAGGAGAGACGACGTTGGTAGATGGTACAGCTACATTAGCGAAAAGTTTAAACTCAAATGGTCAAGACGTGACAAATAAAGCTAGTGTTTCAGATGAAACGATAGCCATGTTTACTACACCGATCACGTTAAAAAAGACAGAGTATAGCCATGTTAAAAACTATGGATCTGGTTTAGCGCCGTATTTTCTTTCAGTAGCATTGTTTGTAGGCGCTTTGGCCTTCAATGTGATCTATCCGATGGCAAAAGCGATCAAAAAACCAAATAAAACGTGGGAATTGTTTACTTCAAAATGGATATTGATGGTGATCTTTGCACTAAGTCAAGCGATGATCTTAGCGACAGTAATGTTGTTTGCGATGCACATTCAGCATCAAACGATTTTAGGATTTTATATCATGGCGATTGTTTCTTCACTTGCTTCGACTAGTTTAGTCACGTTGTTGAACGTAGCGTTTGGGACGATTGGAAAAGGGTTATCGATGGTGATGCTTATCTTACAACTTGGCTCAGCAGGCGGTACGTTTCCTTTAGATATAAGTAATTCATTTTATCAGTTTTTACACCCGTTATTTCCAATTACGTACAGTGTGATGGGATTAAGACAAGTCATTTCAGGTGGGATGCAAGCTCATGCATTTAGTCAAGCAGCTTTGGCGTTGGGGATGTATCTACTTGTCTTTAGTAGTTGTTTATACCTCGTATTTTGGCGTAAAATAAAAACCGATCGTTTAGAAACGGTAAAATAAAAAAATACACATCATCTTATTAGACGATGTGTATTTTTTTGCTTTACGATAATTTTTTGAAAAACGGCAACGTCAATAAACGTCTAGCTACGATAACGACCACACACGCTTTGATCGTATCTCCAGGAATAAATACGAGATTAGAAAGTAAGGCTTGGATGAGTGGCATGCCAGTCGTGAGTGTTAATCCAATCGAGCCCATGATGTCTACAAATAACACACCAGGCAGCCAAATTACCAAAAATTGTTTGATCACATTATGTGTAGTCAAAAAATTTGTTTGGTTTAAGCCGATCAAAGTTGCGCAAAAAAGCCAACTAACTAAGTAACCTACTGTAACACCGGCAAAAACGACGAGGCCGCCCGAACCACCAGATAAGATCGGAAAGCCTAATGCAACTAACACTAAAAATAGAAAAACAGTGAGGGTACCTCTTTTGGCACCTAGTAAAATTCCTGCAAGCATGATCCCTAAATTTTGGAAGACCAAAGGAACAGGTAAGATGCCTAGTGGGATGGGAGGGATGAAGCCTAAAATGATGATGATCGCAAGCATCATAGCGATTGCGGTAATGGTTCTTGTTTTCATAGTTGTGTAAACTCCTTCCTTTTGTTAACCTATTATATTATAATAGGTTAACAAAAGGAAGGGGAAATGAACGATGTCGATAAATTATGTGCAACAGATCTATGGAATACAACTAGATGAAGCTGGTAGATGTTGTCATTATCAAAAAGAAGAAGATGTCGTTGCGCTAAAATGCGGACGATGTCAAACATACTATGCGTGCTTTAAATGTCACGATGAATGGGAGACACATCGCTTTCATGCGATCGATCGAGCTGATCTTGCTCCGGTAATGTGTGGTGCTTGTCATCAAACACTGAGCTATGAACAATACCAAACACAGCGTTGTCTTTACTGCGCTCATGCATTTAATCCTGGATGTTCTCTTCATCACGAGATTTATTTCAAATAAAAAAGATACGTGATAGACGTATCTTTTTAGGCTTATTTAGATAAAAATACTGCAAACCATTGAGATAGATTCGTTGGATTGATCAGTGGATCAGGTGTTGTTGTGAGTTTTCCTTGGCTATAGCAATAGTAGATAAATAAAATCGCACAGACACCAAGCGTTTTTTCTACAGCACCGCCTGTCGTATACAGTGGAATGTGGTATTTAAATTTTGAGAGTGGCTTTAACCAATAGACACCGTTTCGACTAAAACTATCTTCTAAAATATGCAAAGTTGCACCAAAGGCTAGACAATAGCTCAAAGTCAAGGCATCGAATTTTACTGTGATCAACGCACTAATAAAAAATAATGCCAATGGGAAAAAAATCGTGTGGGTCAGCCCACGATGACCAAAGACGGCTTTGATGACGTTTGATAATCCAAGTGTTCGTTGCCCGATGACTGAATGAGGTTCATCGATATCTGGTAAGAGCACACCTAGATTGAGTAGTAGTACATTTGTCACATTCAGCGTGTTGGTTTGGGCCATGATTGGCAGCGCGATCGCATTGCTGACTAACAAGTGGTTCGTATATAACATAGTGATCTCCTTTATTCTTGTTAAGATAACTAGTTTAGCATAAAAAATAACATCGTGAAATATAATTTATAAAAGTAGCATGAAAAATAAATTCTAAGGATTTTTCGCTTTCCTTTTGCATCTTCATCTAAATAGCCTATAATGAACAAAAAGGAGGCGAAAATCATGTTTACGAAAAAAAATAAACGAAGTTTGATGTATTGGTCGCTTGAAATCTTAGTCTTGGCAACCTTGATCTTTGTATTAAGTAAAATCAATTTTTTATTTCAACCAATCGGTACGTTCTTTTCGACTTTGTTTATCCCAGTATTGATTGCAGGTTTTTTATTTTACGTACTTAATCCGATTGTGTTATTCATGACAAAGCGATTACACATCAAACGCATTCTAGCTATTGCTATTGTCTTTTTATTATTGATTGCAGCAATCGTTTTGATCATTATGACGGTCATTCCCAACTTGATCAATCAAATAGCACAATTGGCATCGAATATTCCAAACTTCATGAATGATGTCGAAGATTGGGCCACAAAGCTTGCACAAAGTGAAATGTTCAAAAAGTTTGATTTGATGGGTGAGTTAGAAAAATTGAATATTTCTTACGGTACACTGATCCAACGGTTTTTGAGCGGTCTTTCTAGTAGTCTTGGTTCGATTTTTAGTACGGTAGCCAGTGCGACGATCATTATTCTGACAGCACCATTTATTTTGTTTTACATGTTAAAAGACGGGGGAAAAATCGTTCCAAACGTAGAGAAAGTTTTTTCTAAAAAGCGTGGCGCTCAAATCGCTGAGTTACTTGGTCAAATGAATCAAACGTTGGCTAACTATATCAGTGGTCAAGTTATCGAATGTTTATTTGTAGGAACCTTTACCTTTTTAGGCTATTTTATTTTGGGGGTCGATTATGCATTCTTGTTTGGTGTAATTGCAGGATTGACGAATTTGATTCCTTATCTAGGTCCATATCTAGGCTTGATGCCTGCGGTTTTTGTTACGATTTTTAACGAACCGTTTAAAGCGTTGTTATGTTGTGTCGTCGTGTTGATCGTCCAACAGTTAGATGGTAATATCATTTATCCAAATGTGATTGGAAAGACGTTAAAAATCCATCCATTAACCATCATCATTGTCTTACTTGTAGCAGGCAATCTTGCAGGACTATTGGGGATCTTTTTAGGGGTTCCGTTTTATGCGATTTGTCGTACGGTGATTATTTTTGTGATTAAAATCATTAAAGAAACGAAAAAAGGGCCGTTAGAGATCGACACATAAGAAGATTTCGTTGCAAAGATTTTTGCTTTATGATACGATTTGAGCGTGGATTTATCCATGCTTTTTTTTTATAAAATGAACAAAACAGAATAAGGAGAGAATGCAACTATGAATGCTGACCCTGATAGTCAGTCGCTTTTAGCGCAAATTTTATTATTAGTTATCTTAACGTTGATCAATGCGTTTTTTGCTGCAGCCGAGATCTCGATGGTTTCGATCAACAAAAATCGAGTGGAACAAAAAGCCGAAGAAGGGAATATAAAGTCAAAAAAATTACTTAAAATATTGAATAATCCAACGAACTTTTTATCGACGATCCAAGTCGGGATTACTCTAGTCAATATTTTATCTGGTGCGGCGTTGGCCGAAAGTTTGACTGCAAAATTGACCCCAGTTTTAGGAACGGGTACAGCTGCGAGAAGTTTAGCTAATTTAATTGTATTAGCCGCTTTAACTTATGTATCTATCGTATTTGGAGAGTTGTATCCAAAACGAATCGCTTTAAATAAATCTGAAGAAGTTGCTCAAGCTACTTCAGGCGTCATTCGTGTGTTGGGTACAGTAATGACACCCTTTGTTTGGTTCTTATCTGCATCGACTTCGCTTTTATCTAAATTGACACCGATGAAGTTTGATGATGAGGATTCAAAAATGACGCGTGATGAGATGCGCTATATGCTTGAAACAGAAGGCGTCTTAGAAGATGATGAATTAGAAATGTTGCAAGGTGTCTTTTCTTTAGATACCAAAGTAGCACGAGAAGTGATGGTCCCAAGAACGGATGCGTTTATGATCGATATCAATGATCCAATGGAAGAAAGTTTAGAAGCCATGCTAGCGGAAAACTATTCTCGTATTCCTGTCTACAATGAAGATAAGGATAAGATCGTTGGTGTGATACACACTAAAAATTTACTAAAAGTCGCATTTCAAGTTGGGTTTGATCAATTGAACCTACAATCGATTTTACAAGAGCCGTTATTTGTTCCTGAGACGGTCTTTATCGATGATTTATTATATGAATTAAAACGAACACAAAATCAAATGGCGATCTTATTAGATGAATATGGTGGTGTCGTTGGGATTGTGACACTGGAAGATTTACTAGAAGAGATCGTTGGTGAAATCGATGACGAAACGGATGAAGTCGAGAATCTTTATGAAAAAATCAATGATCAAGAGTATCTGATCCAAGGACGGATGTTGATCGAAGACTTCAATGAAGTCTTTGAGACCACGTTGCATATGTCGGATGTCGATACGATGGCCGGCTATTTGATCACCGCACTTGGTACGATTCCAGACAAAGATGAAAAATTATCGTTTGAAATTGATCATTTGACCTTGATCACAGAAGAGATGGAAGGCAGTCGGGTATTAAAAATCCGTGTGATCTTTTCAAAGGATGAAGAAAAAGAAATCGAACCTGAAGAGGAACGTCGCTTTTTCAAAAAAGAATTTGATGATGATGAACCTCGTCGTTAAGAGAAGAAGCCGTGTGCTTCTTCTTTTTTTCGTCTTTATTTCATGCTATACTAAACCAGTTGTTACAATTAGATCGAGTAAAAAAAGGAGGATTGTACTCATTTTTTGAGTAAAACCTATATGAAAAACCCAAACTTACATGAACAAGTCGACAGTCGCCGCACTTTTGCGATTATTTCCCATCCGGATGCTGGGAAAACGACAATTACAGAGCAATTATTATTATTTGGTGGCGCGATTCGTCAAGCTGGTACCGTAAAAGGAAAAAAGACCGGTAATTTTGCAAAATCAGACTGGATGGAAATCGAGAAACAACGTGGGATCTCGGTAACCAGCTCAGTGATGCAATTTGATTATCAAAACAAACGAGTGAATATTTTGGATACTCCTGGGCATGAAGATTTTTCAGAAGATACGTATCGTACCTTGATGGCTGTCGATAGTGCGGTCATGGTGATCGATAGCGCAAAAGGGATCGAAGCACAAACGAAAAAATTATTCCAAGTTGTCAAAAAACGTGGAATCCCGATTTTTACCTTTATCAATAAATTGGACCGTGATGGTCGTGAACCACTTGAATTACTAGAAGAATTAGAAGACTTATTAAATATCGAATCGTATCCGATGAACTGGCCGATCGGGATGGGAAAAGGAATGGAAGGTCTTTATGATATCTTTAACGACCGCGTGGAATTGTATCGTCCTGAAAATTATGATGGTGATCGCTTAGTGGCACTTGATGAAAATGGTGAATTGCCGTCAACGCATAAGCTGACCGAAAATAGTGTCTACCAACAAGTACTAGAGGAAGTGGAACTATTAAAAGAAGCAGGAGATGAGTTTGATGTAGAGAAGATCACACGTGGTGAACAAACTCCAGTATTCTTTGGTTCGGCATTAACAAACTTTGGTGTGCAAACATTTTTAGAAACCTTTTTACAGTTTGCCCCAGCGCCACATAGCCATCCAACTGTTGATGGACAAGAAGTTAGTCCATACGAAGAAGATTTTTCAGGATTTGTCTTTAAGATCCAAGCCAATATGAATCCAGCCCATCGCGATCGTATCGCCTTTGTTAGAATCTGTTCAGGAACGTTTGAGCGTGGAATGGATGTCAACTTGCAACGTACAGGGAAAAAAGTAAAATTAAGTAACGTGACACAATTTATGGCAGATGCTCGTGAAAATATTGAAGAAGCTGTAGCAGGAGACATTATCGGGGTATATGATACCGGAACGTATCAAATCGGAGATACACTGACAGAAGGGAAACTAAAAGTCGAATACGAGGAATTACCTTCATTTACACCAGAATTGTTTATGAAAGTTACTGCTAAAAACGTAATGAAGCAAAAATCCTTCCATAAAGGGATCTATCAGCTAGTTCAAGAAGGTGCGATCCAATTATATAAAACCTATTTAGCTGATGAATACATTATTGGTGCGGTTGGACAGTTGCAATTTGAAGTCTTCCAGTACCGTATGCTAAATGAATACAATTCAGAAGTGATCATGACACCAATGGGCAATAAGATTGCACGATGGATCGATCCAGAAGACTTAGATGAACGAATGAGCTCAAGTCGTAATATTTTAGCGAAAGATCGTTTTGATCAACCTCTATTTTTATTTGAAAATCAATTTGCTGAACGTTGGTTTACTGAAAAATATCCTGAGGTTAAACTAAAAACACTACTATAAAAATAAAAACAGGCTCTTCTTTAAAGAAGAGCCTGTTTTTATTTTTGTATAGGAATCGAAAGTTCAACCAAGTGCGGTTCTTCAATGATGGTAAAATGTTCTGGATCAAATGTAGCCGAGGGCATTTTTTTGAAAAAATAATTTTTGATGTCACGAATTTCATTTTTCATAATTGCTCGTTTTTCATTGACCAATAAAATCTCATAATGCGTTGGTGCGACAGTATAGACGACGGTGATATCACCAGCCGTATAGACTTTCACCATCTCGGCATCCGTGCTTTCAAGTTGCTGCATGACCAGACGCGAATGGCTATTCGTTACATTGACTAACTTCATTACGCTTCACCTCGTTTTGATTGTGTCTAAATGATTCGCTTATATTCTATTACTATTATAATTTTTATTTAGAAAAAGGGAAGGAAAAAGATTTAAAAAGGCTAGATTTTCTAGCCTTTTTAAGCAGATCATGCTTCAGTGTCTAAAGAAGTATCTTTTTGCGCAATCTTGATCTCGCCATCTTCGGTTACATATGCCGTAAGTTGCGTAACACTTGGATGATCTAGGTAAAACTCAGCGATACTGTCTTCGATCGTATCTTGGATGGTGCGACGCAAGGGTCTAGCACCCATATTAGGATCATAGCCCAGATCGACTAATTTTTCTTTGACTTCCAATGGAACCTCTACATGCAAATGTTGCGCTTGTAGCAAGTCATTGACTTCGTCCAACATCAAATCAACGATCGTTACGAGCATCTCTTTGGTTAAGGCGTTGAACTCGATGATTCCGTCAAAGCGATTTAAAAATTCTGGAGTAAAGTAGTTTGGAAGCTGATTTAAAATCGAACGTTGTGTCCCAGCTAAACTAGCACCAAAACCAACACTTGCTTCAACGTTACCTGTGCCTGCATTACTTGTCATAATAATGATCGTATCTTTAAAGCTGACCGTACGCCCTTTGGCATCTGTCAAACGACCATCATCTAGAATTTGTAAAAACATATGCATCACGTCAGGATGCGCTTTTTCGATTTCATCTAAAAGGATCAAGCTGTAGGGATTTCGACGAACTTTTTCCGTTAATTGTCCTGCTTCTTCATATCCAACATATCCTGGAGGAGAACCGATCAATTTTGAGATGCTATGTTTTTCCATATATTCAGACATGTCAAAACGGATCATTGCATCTGTTGAACCAAATAGTTCATCAGCTAATTGTTTCGCCAGTTCGGTTTTTCCAACACCAGTTGGGCCGACAAATAAAAACGAACCGATTGGTCGATTTTTTTTGCCTAATCCGATGCGATTTCGTCGGATCGCTTTTGCCACCTTATCGACAGCATCATCTTGGCCGATCACTTGTTTTTTCAAATCATCCGCTAGATTTTTCAATTGTGTTTGCTCTTTTTCTTTTAATTCGCCGACTGGAATACCGGTCTGTAACTCGATCAACTGTTCCATCGTTTTTTCAGTAATGACAGGAATTTCTTCATCCGCTAATTGACGGTCTTTTAATGTTGTCAATCGATTGATTTGATCACGATAATAAGCAGCTTTTTCAAAGTCTTCTTCTTTAGAAGCTTTTTGTTTTTGTTCTTCTGCATCCGCTAATTTTTTCTCGATCGTTTTCGGATCAGCAAATTGGATCGTTAGATTTTCTTTTGAACCTGTTTCATCAAGTAAGTCGATTGCCTTATCTGGTAAAAAACGATCTTGGATATAGCGACTGGATAGTTCTGCCGCAGCACGAATCGCTTCTTCGGTATATTTGACATGATGGTAATCTTCGTATTTTGATTGAATCCCTTTTAATATCGTGATCGTTTCTTCTATAGAAGGTTCATCGACACGTACAGGTTGCATCCGGCGTTCTAAAGCCGCATCTTTTTCGATGATCCGATACTCATTTAGCGTTGTCGCACCAACTAATTGGATTTCACCACGCGCTAAAGCAGGTTTTAAAATATTTCCTGCATCTAGATTGCCATCACCTGTTGCACCAGCACCAACGATCTCATGGATTTCATCGATAAATAAGATCACTTGACCATTTTGCTTGATCTCATCCATCAGTTTTTGCATACGTTCTTCAAATTGACCACGAATACCAGTTCCTTGAACAAGTGAAGCAACGTCAAGTCGAATCACTTCTTTATCTAAAAGTTTTTGGGGTACTTCGTTGTTTACGATTTTTTGTGCCAATCCTTCAACGACAGCAGTTTTCCCGACACCGGGTTCACCGATCAAAACAGGATTATTTTTGTTGCGACGGTTTAAGATCTCGATCACACGCGCGATTTCACGATCACGACCAATGACTGGATCGATCTGGCCATCACGTGCAAGTTGTGTGATGTTGCTTCCATATTCTTCTAATAATCCTTTAGGACCATTTTTTCGTGGTGGTTGTCCATTGAACCCTGATTGTGTAGGTGGGGTTTGTTGAGTGTTTTCTTGTTCCATTCGTTGTGACATTTGTTTAAAGAAATCATCTAAATTTCCAAAGCCAAAAGGATCTTGTTGGGCCATACGTGCTCCTTGTTGTTGTTTGATTTTTTGATAGCAACTTTGACAATAGTCGATTTGTGTACGTTGCCCGTTGACCGTTGCATATAAATGAATTGTTGCTTCATTTTTACCACAGTTTTGACAAAGCATAGATTCACAACCTTTCATGAATAATGGCGCAATAAATGTCAAAGAAACGATTGACCAATATTGACCTTTAGAATTATTATACTGATTTTTTGAACAGACGCAAGTATTTGGATTTGTCTCATTTTTCGAATTTTTATTTGAAAAATTATGTAAAAATATTCTGTCTTTTTTCTTAATTTGGGCGGAAAAATCATAAATATCTTAGTAAAACGGTTGTCTAATAAGTCAAAAGATGGTAATCTAAACAATTGAAAGGGTTAACGTTTTTTTAATTACGAAAACCCTAACAAAAATATTATTCGTTGAATAAAGGAGATTGATTAATTATGGAAAAGAAAGAATTTCACGTAGTTGCTGAAACAGGGATCCACGCACGTCCAGCTACATTATTAGTACAAACAGCTAGCAAATTTAGCTCAGATGTAAACTTAGAATACAAAGGTAAATCTGTAAACTTGAAATCAATCATGGGCGTTATGTCTTTAGGTGTTGGTCAAGGTTCTGACGTTACAATCACTGCAGAAGGCGCAGACGAAGCAGACGCAATTGCTGCAATCGCTGAAACTATGCAAAAGGAAGGTTTATCTGAATAATGGTTGATATGCTAAAAGGAATTGCAGCTAGTGATGGCGTTGCCGTTGCAAAGGCGTACCTATTAGTTCAACCTGATTTATCGTTTTCTAAAGTAACTGTAGACGATACAGATGCTGAAGCAAAACGTTTGGATGATGCCTTATCAAAGTCAACTGAAGAATTACAATTTATCCGTGATAAAGCGGCACAAACTTTAGGTGAAGCGGAAGCACAAGTGTTTGATGCTCACTTAATGGTATTGAGCGATCCTGAGATGGTTGGACAAATCAAACAAAACATTTCAGATAACAAAGTCAATGCTGAATCAGCATTAACTGAAGTGACGAATATGTATATTGGGATGTTCGAAGCAATGGAAGATAATGCTTACATGCAAGAACGTGCTGCAGATATTCGCGACGTAACAAAACGCGTGTTAGCACACTTATTGCAAGTAACATTACCAAACCCTTCAATGATCAATGAAGAAGTAATCGTTGTCGCACACGATTTAACACCTAGTGATACAGCTCAGCTAGATCGCAATTTTGTTAAAGCGTTTGTAACTGATATCGGTGGCCGTACATCGCATTCTGCGATCATGGCTCGTTCTTTAGAAATTCCGGCAATCGTTGGAACAATGGAGATCACTGATAAAGTTGCGGCAAATCAAATGCTTGCAGTAAACGGAATCACAGGTGATGTGATCTTAGATCCTACTGAAGAGCAAAAAGCAGAGTTTATCGCTGCTGGTGACGCTTACGCTGCGCAAAAAGCAGAGTGGGAAAAACTAAAACATGCCAAAACAGTTACAGCTGATGGCAAACATTTTGAACTTGCAGCAAATATTGGAACACCTAAAGATTTAACAGGTGTAAACAATAATGGTGCTGAAGCAGTGGGATTGTATCGTACAGAATTCTTATACATGGATTCTCCAGATTTTCCTACTGAAGAAGATCAATATGTAGCTTACAAAGCGGTATTAGAAGGTATGGACGGTAAACCGGTTGTGGTACGTACAATGGATATCGGTGGGGATAAAGAGTTACCATACTTGACATTACCACACGAGATGAATCCTTTCTTAGGATATCGCGCACTACGTATCAGCTTGTCTAGCTTAGGTGAAGACATGTTCCGTACGCAATTACGTGCGCTGCTACGTGCTTCTGTACACGGTAATTTACGTATTATGTTCCCAATGGTCGCAACAATGGGCGAGTTTCGTTCTGCGAAAGCTCTTTATAACGAAGAGCGCCAAAAATTAATCGATGAAGGTGTTGCAGTAGCAGACCACATCGAAGTAGGGATCATGATCGAAATTCCAGCAGCAGCTGTAATTGCAGACAAATTTGCTAAAGAAGTTGACTTCTTTAGTATTGGAACAAATGATTTGATCCAATATACTATGGCAGCGGACCGTATGAACGAACGCGTTTCTTACCTATATCAACCATACAATCCTTCAATCTTACGTCTGATCAAACACGTTGTGGAATCAGCGCATAAAGAAGGTAAATGGGCTGGTATGTGTGGAGAAATGGCTGGAGATCAAACAGCAGTTCCACTACTTATGGGAATTGGTTTAGACGAATTTTCAATGAGCGCAACGTCTATTTTGAAAACGCGTAGCTTAATGAAACGTTTAGATACGACCAAAATGAAAGAATTAGCAGATCGTGCGTTGAACGATTGTGATACGATGGAAGAAGTAGAAGCATTAGTTGCGGAATACTTGGCTTAATTCAAAGTTAAAAGAGCGGCTTTCTTTACAGAAAGTCGTTCTTTTTTTACATAAAACACGAAGAATCCTTCATAAGTCCTACGTACAATCAAGTGAGCTATGCTATAATGAACAGTGAGCATTCTCCTTGTGTGAGAATCAACCTGAAATTAGGAAGGAAATCATATGCTTAAGATCACAATGTTTTCAAAAGCAGATAAAGTAAAAGGACAAGGAGTAGGAAGTGCATATATTGAATTGATCAATATGCTGAATGAACGCTTTAAAAATGAATTTTTGATCAACATCAATACTTGGAATAAAGCCGATATTTCGCATTATCATACCGTAAATTTTCCTTTTTATTTATCTACGTTTTTTAAAAAGCAACGTGGCGTAAGAATTGGCTATGTTCATTTCTTGCCAGAGACGTTAAAAGGCAGTATCGAACTATTTGCACCTTTTCAAAAGATATTTGAGTGGTACGTGTTAGATTTTTATCGACGAATGGATGAATTAGTGGTCGTAAATCCTAGTTTTATTCCAGAATTAGTCAAAGCAGGCTGTCCTGAAGAAAAAATCACGTATATCCCTAATTTTGTATCCAATACGGTATTTTATGAAAAGACAGCCAGCGAAAAAGAAGCATTGCGCCAAAAATACGGTTTTTCAGATACGCAGTTTATTGTTTTAGGTGTAGGCCAAATCCAAAAACGAAAAGGGTTAGATGATTTTATTCAACTGGCCAAAGATAATCCAGATATAATCTTTGTCTGGGCCGGTGGCTTTTCTTTTGGTAAAATGACAGACGGTTATGAAGAGTATGAAAAAGTCTATAAACACCCACCTCAGAACCTGATTTTTCCAGGGATCATCGAGCGTGAGGAATTGGTGGACTATTATAATTTATGTGACGTATTTCTACTGCCTTCTTATAATGAATTGTTTCCGATGAGCATTTTAGAAGCGTTCAATTGTGGAACACCGGTGATGGTTAGAGAATTAGAATTGTATCAGTCGGTCATCAAAGACTATTATATTGGATGCCAAGATCGATCAGATATGCAAGAAGCGTTACGTCGTTTCAAAGATGAGCCTGCATTATTGGATGCTTTTGAAGAAAAATCACGACAAGCCGCACGTTATTATTCCAAAGAACACGTTGCGCAAATTTGGTATGAGTACTATACGAAAATGATGGAAACATACCGTAAATCGAATTAAGAGTCGGAGGGAGAAGAGTTGAAGGTTGGATTTTTTACAGACACCTATTTTCCACAAGTTAGTGGTGTGGCCACTTCGATCAAAACATTAAAAGACCAGCTCGAAGCAAATGGTCACCAAGTGTATATTTTTACGACTACTGATCCGCATGCACCAAAGTTTGAAGAAGGCGTGATTCGCATGCCAAGTGTACCTTTTGTTTCATTTAAAGATCGTCGAATCGTAGTTAGAGGGATGTGGTATGCGTATTTGATCGCCAAAGAATTGCAACTTGATCTGATTCATACACATACTGAGTTTGGTACTGGTATTTTAGGGAAAATGGTGGGGAAAAAATTGAAAATACCGGTAGTCCATACGTATCACACGATGTATGAAGATTACTTACATTACGTAGCAAAGGGAAAAGTCTTACGGCCAGCGCATGTCAAATATTTTTCACGTCTATTTGTCAATCATTCGACTGGCGTTGTCTGCCCGAGTGAACGTGTGATCAAGACATTGCGTGAATATGGGGTTTCCATTCCAATGCGGATCATTCCGACAGGGATCGAGATTGAGCGGTTTAAGCGTCCAGATATTACGCTATCTATGAAAACACAACTTCGAACAACGTTAGGTCTGACAAGTCAGCATATTATGTTGTTGTCGTTAAGCCGCTTATCGTATGAAAAAAATATTCAAGCAATCTTACATGGTATGCCCGAAATATTAGCCGCTAATCCGCTTATTCGTCTCGTGATCGTTGGTGATGGACCTTATAAAAGCCACTTAGAAGAGATCATTGCGACTTATGGTATTGAAGATTCGATTATTTTTGTAGGTGAGGTTCCAAACAAAGAAGTTGCGCTTTATTATCATGCAGCAGATTATTTTGTGAGCACGTCGACCTCGGAAACACAAGGGTTGACGTATACCGAAGCGATGGCGGCTGGGTTGCCACTAATAGTAGAAGGAAATGATTATTTAAATCATTTGATCGATGATGAAAGCTTAGGGACGACGTTTGCTACTGATGCGGATTTTTCCCAAACGGTGCTAGATTATATCAAACGAAAACTTCCAGCTCAGCCAGAAATTTGCCAACGAAAATTACACGAAATTTCAGCAGAACAATTCGGACAAGCGATGATCCATTTTTATCAAGATATGATTGCGTTAAAACAAAAAGAACGAACTGTAGAGACTAAAGAAATCGCGATGAAAAAGATCAAGTTTAAATTAAGTAGTTCGAAACGATCCGGAGAATAATAATGTGAAACACTACGTGACCAGTGGTATACTGATAGCGTAGTGTTTATTTTTGGAGGGATGAAAATGAAGATTGGATTTATTGGAACAGGCGTTATGGGACAAGCGATGGCACAACATTTACTCGATGCAGGACACGAATTATTTGTCTTCAACCGTACAAAAGAAAAGACAGATCAACTCGTTACGAACGGTGCGATTTGGTGTGAAACGCCGCAAAAAATCAGCCAAGTAGCAGAGATTATTTGTACGATGGTGGGATATCCACAAGATGTCGAAGAGATTTATTATGGTGAACAAGGTATTTTTGCTAGTGATCTTACAGAAAAGTTATTGATCGATTTTACAACGAGTACGCCCAAACTAGCTGAAAAAATCGCGCAAAATGCCAAAAAAGTTGGTGCCCAAAGCTTGGATGCACCTGTGTCTGGTGGTGATCTAGGTGCGAAAAATGCGACCTTGACGATCATGGTCGGTGGCGAACAATCGGCATTTGAACGCGCGCTGCCTTTGTTTAAACAAATCGGAAAAACTTATCAACTCCACGGAACAGCAGGAAAAGGTCAGCATACAAAAATGGCCAATCAAATCATGATCGCGGGCACGATGACAGGAATGACGGAAATGTTAGTCTATGCCAATCGTGCAAATCTAGATTTGGAGAAAGTCGTTGAAACATTAGGCGGTGGGAGTGCCAGTAACTGGTCGATGTTAAATTACGGTCCGCGTATTTTAAAAGAAGATTACACACCAGGATTTTTCGTGAAGCATTTTATTAAAGATTTAAAAATTGCACTAGATGAAGCCAAACGTATGAAACTTGAATTACCGGCTACCGCTCTAGCAACTAGCCTCTACGAACAGCTTGTGGACAAAGGTTTTGAAAATGATGGGACACAAGCGCTCATTAAACTCTATTGGCCAGACGGAAAAAAATAAGAAATGGCTGATTTTTTTGTCAAAATCAATGCAAGATAGCGTTGATTCTGTTACAATGTAACAGAAACGAGGAAAGGGAGGATTGCTGAATGAAAAGTTCGCAATTAGTCGCGATTATTAGACGTCTCGAAGCGATGATTGAAGCGCAAGATAATGAAGTACAAGTACGCCGTTTTGAAAAAGAAGGCGTTGAAAAGTGTACGGTAACGTATGACCGCACAACTGAAACATTTGAATTAACAGAAGCTGCATCGAATCAACCATATCAATTTGATAATGTAGATATCGTAGCAATGGAAATTTATGATTTAATTCAATAAAAGAAAAAAAGAAAATGAGCAAGCTAAGCGAACTCGTTTTCTTTTTTTTTATCAAAAAATAAAGAATAGCTGTTTTTTTGTGCTGCTTTCTGAAAAAATAAAAAAACTACTTGCATTTTCTCTTTCTGTAATTTATAGTTTGATTATCAAATCATTTGATAATCAAACTATCCGGGTGGCGAAGTCATGAGTGAAAACTTTGAACAAATTAATGATCTTCTAGTTGAAGTATTCAATGATATCTTGGTCATTGAAGAGTCAGAATTAAAAAAATCACAATTTAATGACTTGTCGATCACTGAAATGCATACGATTGAAGCTGTGGGCATGTATAAAAAGAAAACGACCACAGAAGTTGCGCGTGAACTATCGGTTACAGTAGGTACGCTTACGATTGCCGTCAATCGTTTAGTCAAAAAAGGATATGTCGAACGAATTCGTAGTGAAGACGATCGACGTGTGGTTAAATTAGGTTTGACGAAAAAAGGAAAATTGCTTTACCGTGTTCATCAACATTTTCACCGCGAAATGATTCGCTCTGTCGTAAAGGGAATGGATAAAGATGAAGTTTCAGCGTTATTACAAGCGCTAGATAGCTTGCATAAATTTTTGCAAGAATACAAGTGAGTGGACGAAATGACGAAATATGGACGAATCGTGGCGAGTGCTAGTTATACACCAGAACAGATTGTCACAAATGATGATCTAGCGCAAAAAATGGATACTAGTGACGAGTGGATCTATTCTCGAACTGGGATCAAGCAACGCCATATTGCTACAACAGAAAATACTTCTGATTTGTGTATAAAAGTGGCCGAAAAACTACTTGATGAAGCAAATCTAACACCCGATGCTCTCGATTTTATTATTGTAGCGACCATGTCACCTGATTTTCAGACTCCCTCTGTGGCGAGTATGGTGCAAGGAGCGGTAGGAGCAACAAAAGCATTTGCTTTTGATATGAGTGTTGCGTGTTCTGGTTTTGTCTATGGTTTGTCGATTGCCGACAAATTGATTCAAGGCGGAGCAACCTGCGGATTAGTTATCGGTGGGGAAGTATTATCAAAAATGATCGACTGGCAAGATCGCTCAACTGCAGTGTTGTTTGGTGATGGAGCTGGTGGGATCGTGTTAAAAGCAAGTACGCAAAAAATGATTTTAATCGATGACCTACATTCAGATGGGACACGTTTTGATGCGTTGACTTCTGGCTGTGTCACAACAGATAATCAATTAAAACAAGCCAAACAATTGTCTCCGTTACAAATGAATGGCCGTGCGATCTTTGATTTTGCAACTCGTGAAGTAATGGCTTCGACGAAGGCGATGCTAGGTGACCAACTGGCTTCTGTCGATTACTTTTTATTGCATCAAGCCAATTCACGTATCTTAGATATTTTCGCACGTAAATTAAAAGTACCAAGAGAACGTTTTTTACAAAACATGCAAAATTATGGAAATACATCGGCAGCGACTATTCCATTATTATTGGATGAGGCAATCAAAGTGGGCACCATCACGCTTGGTAGTCAACAAAAAATAGTGATGACTGGTTTTGGCGGTGGATTAACTTGGGGTAACTTATTACTCGAAGTATAAAAAATAAAACAAACAATATTTGGAGGAATTATTCATGGTATTCGAAAAAATTCAAGCAATCGTAGCAGAAGAGTTAGGTAAAGAAAAAGACGAGATCCAATTAACAACAAACATTCAAGAAGATCTAGAAGCAGATAGCTTAGATTTGTTCCAAATCATCAACGAAATCGAAGATGAATTTGACGTGAAAATCGAAACTGAAGATGGAATCAAAACAGTTGAAGATTTAGTGAAATACGTAGAAGCACAACAAGCATAATACATGAGAGGCTGGGCGAAAGCCTGGCTTTTCTTA
Organism: Enterococcus bulliens; assembly: GCF_053761865.1. Lineage (NCBI taxonomy): Bacteria > Bacillati > Bacillota > Bacilli > Lactobacillales > Enterococcaceae > Enterococcus > Enterococcus bulliens. The sequence continues at coordinate 47,522 of NZ_JBSMXK010000003.1, read as the reverse complement.
TTGGAAAGAGAAAGGGGAATATTCATGTCAACTGCCTTTTTATTCAGCGGTCAAGGCGCACAATATGAGGGAATGGGAAAAGAACTCTACGAAGCATATCCAGTTGTTCGCGAGACATTTGATGAAGCAAGTGATACGTTAGGCTATGACGTTGCCGCGTTATGTTTTGAACCAAATGATCGTTTGAATTTAACTGAATATACACAACCTGCTATTTTGACCGTGAGTACAGCCTTTTTAAGGGCAGCCAACCAAGAAGGGTTACATCCAGATGCTGTGTTGGGACTAAGTTTAGGTGAATATACGGCACTTGTCGCAAGTGGGGCATTACCATTTGCCACTGCAGTAGATCTTGTGAAAAAACGTGGACGATTTATGACACAAGCCGCACCATTTGGATCGGGTAAAATGGTCGCTGTGATGAATGTAGCAGTCGAAGAGATCGAAAAATCGTGTCAAGAAGCTAGCGAAATGACCGGAAAAATCGTCGTGCCTGCGAATTACAATACACCACAACAGATCGTTATTGGTGGCGAAGTCGAAGCTGTCGATCAAGCAGTAGTATTGTTACAAGAAAAAGGTGTTCGCCGCATGATCCCCCTAAACGTTAGCGGACCATTCCATACACCAATCTTAGCGCCAGCGGCAACACAACTGGCACAAGAACTCGCGCAAATCGAATTTTCAGAAATGAAGCTTCCAGTTATCGCCAATACAACGGCTAAAGTGATGAAACAAGATCAAATCAAAGAATTGTTAGAACGCCAAGTGATGTCACCTGTTCGTTTTTACGAAAGTATTGCGACGTTACAAGATTTAGGTGTTACCAATTATATCGAAGTTGGTCCAGGAAAAGTCTTAAGTGGCTTCTTGAAAAAAATCGATAAAACACTAGTCAGTGAGCGAATCGAAGATCAAGAAACATTGAAACAAACATTAGAAGTATTTCAATAGGAGGTTTCCATGGAATTACAAGGAAAGAATGCATTCATTACAGGGAGTACACGCGGTATTGGTTTAGAAATCGCCAAAGCGTTTGCTAAAGAAGGAATGAATATCGTATTAAATGGACGTGGAGCAGTTTCTGAAGAACTAATCGCAGAAATTATCGCTCATGGCGTAAACTGTGTAGCCGTTTCAGGCGATATCTCAGATTTTGAATCAGCTGGTCGTATGATCAATGAAGCCGAAGAAAAATTAGGCAAACTAGCTATTTTGGTCAATAATGCAGGAATTACCAATGATAAATTGATGTTACGTATGTCAAGTGAAGACTTTGAACAAGTAATCAAAGTCAATCTGACAGGCACGTTTAATATGACCCAACATGTTTTGAAAAAATTTATGAAACAACGTGAAGGGGCCATCATCAACTTATCAAGTGTTTCTGGTTTGATGGGAAATGTCGGACAAGCGAACTATGCAGCGAGTAAAGCAGGTGTCATTGGATTTACCAAAACAATAGCGCGTGAAGCGGCACCTCGTGGCATTACATGTAACGCGATCGCACCAGGCTTTATTAAAACAGATATGACTGATGTATTATCTGATAAAGTCAAAGAGCAAATGTTACAAACGATTCCGTTACAAGCATTTGGTTCAGTAGAAGCTGTTGCAGATACTGCTGTCTTTTTAGCAAAAAATTCATATATCACAGGCCAAGTTATCAATGTCGATGGCGGCCTAGTCATGAACGGATAGAAAAGGAGCATTCAAAATGAATCGAGTAGTCATTACAGGTTATGGTGTTGTCTCTCCAATCGGGAACGACCCGGAAGCCTTTTTATCAAGTTTAAAAGAAGGTAAAAATGGAATTGGTCCAATCACAAAATTTGACGCTGAAGATACAGGTGTACATGTTGCCGGTGAAGTCAAAGATTTTCCATTAGAAAAATACTTTACGAAAAAAGATACAAAACGTATGGAAATGTTTTCGATTTACGGCATCCATGCGTCACTAGATGCAATGGAAATGGCTGCTTTAAAAGCAGAAAATATTAATGCCGATCGTTTTGGTATTATCGTAGGTTCTGGTATCGGTGGATTACCAACGATCCAAGATCAAGTAACACGTATGAACGACAAAGGCCCACAACGCGTGTCACCGATGTTCGTGCCATTATCTATCGTCAACATGGTATCAGGAAACATTTCGATGCGTGTGGGTGCAAAAGGTATTAGCTATTCACCTGTTACCGCATGTGCAACTGGTACAAATGCAATTGGTGAAGCGTATCGTAATATCAAACATGGCTATTCTGACGTGATTTTAGCCGGTGGATCGGAAGCCACGATTTGTGAAATCGGAATTGCTGGATTTGCCTCATTAACGGCTTTGAGCAAAGAAGAAGATCCAAACAAAGCTTCGGTACCATTTGATAAAGACCGTAATGGTTTTGTTATGGGTGAAGGTGCTGGAGTTTTAGTTTTAGAATCTCTAGAACACGCTAAAGCACGTGGCGCAAACATTTTAGGTGAAGTTGTAGGATATGGCTCAACTAGTGATGCTTACCATATGACAGCGCCAAATCCTGATGGTTCAGGTGCCGGTAAAGCAATCAAATTAGCATTAGAAGAAGCAGCGATCACTCCAGATCAAGTAGGCTATATCAATGCGCATGGCACAAGTACACCAACCAATGATGGAGCAGAAGCAACTGCTATCAAATATGGTTTAGGTGAAGGCTATATGAATACTTATGTAAGTAGTACAAAATCAATGACAGGCCACTTATTAGGGGCTGCAGGTGGTGTAGAAGCGGTAGCGACACTATTAGCTTTACAACACCAATTTATCCCACCAAATATCAATGTTACCGAACAAGATCCAAGCATTGAATTGAATGTGGTAAAAAATCAAAGTATCGATGCAACATTTGACTATGCATTAAGTGATTCACTAGGTTTTGGTGGTCATAATGCTGTAATTCTAATGAAGAAATGGGAGGAAGAAGCGTGAACTTCTCAGAAATTAAAGAAATCGTAGCCTTAATCAATCAATCCAACTTAACGGAATTCCATGTGAAGGACCAACAATTTGAATTGTATTTAAATAAAAATGCACAAGCACAAAAAACAATGAGCGAAGCGCCTGTAAGTGCACCAGTTCAAGCACCAGCACCAGTAGTAGTTCAAGCAACAACACCTGAAGTAGCTCCAGAAGTAGAAGCAGCAACAGAAGTAGAAGCAGCAACAGAAGTAGAAGATACTACAGGTAAAGAAATTACTTCTCCATTAGTTGGTGTAGCTTACCTTAAACCAAGTCCAGATAAAGCCAACTTCAAACAAGTCGGCGATACAGTGAAAAAAGGTGACGTATTGTGTATCTTAGAAGCGATGAAAGTGATGAATGAAATCGTCAGTGACGTCGATGGGACAATTTCAGCGATCTTAATTGAAAATGAAGCAGTTGTTGAATACGGTCAACCATTATTCCGCGTGAGAGAAGGGTAAAGTTATGACAAGTCTAAACATTCAAGAAATCAAAGAAATCATTCCACATCGTTATCCGATGCTACTGATCGATCGTGTTGAAGAGATCGTGGCAGGAGAAAAAGTTATCGCAAAGAAAAACGTGACGATCAATGAGCCATTTTTCCAAGGCCATTTCCCTCATGAACCAGTAATGCCAGGTGTGTTAATTGTAGAAGCAATGGCACAAGCAGGGGCGGTAGCATTATTATCGATTGAAGAATTCAAAGGAAAAACAGCGTACTTTGGCGGCATCGATAAAGCAAAATTCCGTAAAAAAGTGACACCAGGCGATACCTTGATGTTAGAAGTTGAGATTTTAAAAGTAAAATCAAACGCCGGCATCGGAAAAGGTGTAGCGAAAGTCGACGGTAAAAAAGTAGCCGAGGCTGAATTAACCTTTATGATTGGATAGGTGAAAACATGTTTTCGAAAATTTTAATTGCCAACCGTGGTGAAATTGCAGTTCGTATTATTCGTGCTTGTCGCGAATTAGGGATTCGCACGGTTGCTGTTTATTCTGAAGCAGATCGTGATGCGCTTCATGCAGAACTTGCAGATGAGGCGATTTGTATTGGACCTGCTAAAGCAGTAGACTCTTATTTGAATGTCAAACAAATTCTAAGTGCGGCTATTTTAACGAAAGCTGAAGCGATTCATCCAGGTTTTGGTTTTTTATCTGAAAATAGTCAGTTTGCTGAGATGTGTGAAGAATGCAACATTACGTTTATTGGACCAAAAAGCAAAACAATCGATGAGATGGGAAATAAAATCCATGCGCGTCAATTGATGATGGATGCAAATGTTCCGGTTATTCCAGGAAGTCATGGTTCATTGAGCAGTATTGAAGAGGCGATGACACTTGCTGAAGAAATCGGCTTTCCAGTAATGCTAAAAGCATCAGCTGGTGGAGGCGGAAAAGGAATTCGGAAAGTGATGACAGCTGAAGAGTTGCCAAAACATTTTGATTCAGCTCAACAAGAAGCAAAAGCCGCTTTTGGGAATGATGAGATGTATATGGAAAAAATCGTCTATCCAGCACGTCATATCGAAGTGCAGATCTTAGCAGATAACTTTGGAAATGTCATCCATTTAGGTGAACGTGATTGTTCTTTACAACGTAATAACCAAAAAGTGCTTGAAGAATCTCCTTCTGTTGTCATTACAGCAAAAGAACGTGCACACTTAGGTGAAATCGGAGTACGTGCAGCCAAAGCAGTGAATTATCAAAATGCGGGTACAATTGAATTTTTACGCGATGAAGAAGGAAACTTCTACTTTATGGAAATGAATACGCGTATCCAAGTGGAGCATCCAGTAACAGAGATGGTGACAGGAATCGATATCGTCAAAAAACAAATCGAAGTCGCAAACGGCGAACCTTTAGGCATCACGCAAGAGGAAGTCACATTTACTGGTCATGCGATCGAATGCCGAATCAATGCAGAAAATCCAGCATTTAATTTCGCACCATCACCAGGTAAAATCAAAAACTTGTTATTGCCTGCAGGTGGGATGGGATTACGTGTCGATAGTGCGATGTATTCAGGATACTCAATCCCTCCATTTTATGATTCAATGATCGCCAAAGTGATTGTTCATGGCAATTCTCGTTTGGAAGCATTGATGAAAATGCAACGTGCATTGACAGAACTTGTAACAGATGGTGTAGTGACGAATGCTGAATTTCAAATGGATCTAATCAGTCATCCGAATGTGATCGCTGGGGATTACACGACAGCATTTTTACAAGAAGACTTTTTACCAAACTGGAAACCTGAAGAATAGGAGGAATGACGCATGGCTTTATTCAAAAAGAAGAAAGATTATATTCGTATTAATCCGAATCGCGATCAGCCGAGCAATCAACAACCTTCTGTTCCAGATGACATGTGGGCAAAATGTCCAAATTGTAAGCACACGCTGTATACTAAAGAAATGGGTGCGGAACGAATTTGTCCAAATTGTGGCTATAATTTCCGAATCCGTGCTTGGGAACGGTTGTCGATCACAATCGACGAACGTAGTTTTGAAGAGTGGGACAATGGTTTAGAAACTAAAGACCCTTTATCATTTCCAAATTATTTAGAAAAAGTACGCAAAATGAAGGCCGCAACGCATTTAGATGAAGCGGTATTGACTGGAAAAGCAACGATCGATCAACAAGAAATCGCGATTGCGATCATGGATTCACATTTTATTATGGGGAGCATGGGAACGATTGTTGGTGAAAAAATCACACGGTTGTTTGAACGAGCGACGAAAGAACAGCTACCTGTTGTGATTTTTACAGCTTCTGGTGGTGCCAGAATGCAAGAAGGAATTTTATCTTTGATGCAAATGGCGAAAATCTCGGCTGCGGTGAAACAACACAGTAATGCTGGTTTGTTGTATATCACAGTATTGACCGATCCAACAACTGGTGGAGTAACCGCAAGTTTTGGGATGGAAGGCGATATTATCTTAGCAGAACCGCAAGCCTTGATCGGATTTGCGGGGCGTCGTGTGATCGAACAGACGATCAAACAAGAATTACCAGAGGATTTCCAAAAAGCCGAATTTTTATTAACGCATGGATTTGTCGATCAAATCGTTCCTAGAACGTTGCTAAGAAAACGTTTGAGCGAATTATTAGCTTTACATGTCAAAGGAGAGTGGTAAGCGATGGCCAAACAAGCACATGAAATCGTAACGTTAGCCCGCAGTAAAGACCGCTTGACTGCGTTAGATTATTTTGAAACGATGTTTGATGGATTTCAAGAATTTCATGGGGATCGTTTATACGCTGACGATGAAGCAGTCGTTGGTGGTGTAGCGTTTCTTGATGGAAAACCCGTAACGGTGATTGGGATTCAAAAAGGTCGGAACTTGACTGAAAATCTACGTCGTAATTTTGGTTCACCACATCCAGAAGGATACCGTAAAGCATTGCGCTTAATGAAACAAGCTGAAAAATTCAACCGTCCCGTCGTTACCTTTATCAATACTGCAGGAGCATTTTGTGGGATTGGTGCCGAAGAACGTGGTGAGGGTGAAGCAATCGCCAAAAACCTATTAGAAATGTCAGATTTAAAAGTACCGATCGTTTCGATTATTATCGGTGAAGGCGGTAGTGGTGGTGCTTTAGCTTTAGCACTTGGTGATGAAGTTTGGATGTTGGAACACTCGATTTATGCGATCTTATCTCCTGAAGGCTTTGCCTCGATCTTATGGAAAGACGGTAAACGCGCTAACGAAGCGGCAGGATTGATGAAAATCACTGCTCATGAGTTAAAAGAGATGGATGTGATCGAATGGATCATTCCAGAGACATTCCGCGAAGAAGCGTTAAGCAATCAAGAGATCATGAAGCGTTTGAAAGCTGATTTACAGTTCAAATTAAAAGAATTGATGCATCAGACGGTAGAACACAGAATCGCACAACGTTACGCGCGTTTTCGTAAGTTTTAAAAAAACAGAGAAAATCATTTCTTGATTTTCTCTGTTTTTTTGTTAAAATCACAAAAAAGAGTGAAGAAGGTCGGTTAGAATATGCAAGATGTAGCGTATTGGGTAGAACAATTAAAACAAAAACAAATCAGTCATCAAGAATTGATTGCTGATTGGACAAAACGAATCGAACAGTATCAAGAATTAAATGCATTTGTTTCTTTAGATCCGGAACAAACGCTCGCGCAGATTGAACAAACAAAAAACTGTTTGGCATTGCCTTATGCTGGGTTGCCGATTCCGTTAAAAATTCTAGGGCACAGTAAAAAAGGGTGGTCGAACACTGCGGCTTCGCGTTTATTGGTTGACAATCGAGCTGTTGAAACGAGTGCATTTGTCAAACGTCTAGAAAGAATCGGATTTGTACCATTTGGACAAACCAATGCGCCAGAATTTGGATTTAAAAACGTAACAGATTCCACCCTTTATGGCGATACAAAAAATCCATGGAATCTAGCATACTCTGCAGGTGGTTCAAGTGGAGGAGCCGCTGCTGCTGTTGCTGGGAATTTAGTTCCCATCGCTAGTGCTAGTGATGGGGGAGGATCCATTCGTATTCCCGCTTCGTTTACAGGCTTGATTGGCCTGAAACCAACTCGAGGCACGATGCCGATGGGGCCGACTGAATTAAGAGGATGGCAAGGTGCTTCCATTGGGTTTGCATTGACCCGTTCGATGAGAGATACCAAGCAACTGTTTTATCTTTTACGTGATCCAAATCAACCCTCACCTTATCAAGCTCCAACGATCGAGTGGAGCCATCACGATGCCAGCAAAAAAACGCCATTGTCGATTGCTGTATGCGTGGATTCACCATTGGGTCATCATGTGAGCGAGGAAGCAAAACAAGCCGTGAAAAAAACAGTCGCTCAATTAGAAGCGTTAGGTCATCATGTTACAAAAGTACACTATCCAATCGATGGACTTAAACTAATAAAAGCGTATTATCGTATGAATGGTGCAGACACTGCAGCGATGTTTCACACGATGGAAGCTCAATTTGGACGGAAATTTACGATAGAAGACATGGAATTAATGACGTGGGGAATGTATCAATCCGGTAAGAAGATGACAGCTGCTGATTATGTTTTGTCTTTAGAGGTCTGGGATCAAGCATTTCTAGCGATGGAAACGTTATTTACCACATACGATCTATTCTTGTCCCCAAGTGCGATAACAACGGCGCCACGTCTAGACCAAGATTTGCAAAGTCCAATAATTCGCGAGCAATTGCGAGAGATCGAGCATGTTTCATTTTCAGAATCCGAAACGATTGTATTTGATATGTTTGCCAAAAGCTTAGCAATTACACCTTATACACAATTGGCAAATCTAAGTGGGCAACCGGCGATTAGTTTGCCTGTCCATCGCGCTGAAAATGGATTGCCGATCGGTGTCCAGTTTATGGCCAGTCGTGGACGTGAAGATCTGTTGTTCCAAATAGGAGAAGCTTTAGAAGCTGCGCAACTGTTTGAGTCAGTAAATGAAAGAATGTGACAAAAGTCGATCACATTTTCTAAAAATCGAATGAACTTTGTTTCAGAAGTAACCCTTTTGAAAAAATAAGCCGCATCATGACCGAAATAGATCAATCTATTATCGGAAATGATGCGGCTTATTGCTTAGAGCTGTAAACTTTTGTCACAGCCTTTTTTAATATTCGCCAGTAAACACTTGTTTTTCTGGTAAAGGATAGTCGCTCAGTGATTTTCCATCAGCAAGTAAGGCTTCCTTGAAATCGGCGATACTTAGATCTAATTTTCGTGAAAGATCAAAGACGCTGTGCAATACATCGTGGAAATACATCGAATTTCCCTGTTCAAAATATGCTTTATATTCAGGTGAAGTATTCGCATGTCCAGTTTTTTCTTGATAAGCTTTTGCTTCGGTCAAATAGGTATTAAAGTGGTGATTTGTGTAGGCAACGAAATGATTAAAAATCGAAATCGCCAAAACGAGATCTTTATGCCACGATTCATAAGTCTTTTTAGCTAGTCCACCTTGTACTTCGATCAATTCAAAGTTGTGATCACGTAGATATTGTGTGATCAACATTTCCGTATTTAATGCAATACCGGTATACGAGACTTCTTCAAATTCAAAATGTTTAAGGCTTTCTAGTTCGGCAAGCAAACTTTCTGGTGTGAAATTCCGATTTTCTAAACTTTTATAAATCTTTTTTTGTTGAAACATTTGACCAACCTCCAATAAACATATTTGTATATCCTTATTATAAGGCAAAGCGTAAAATAAAGAAAAAGATATCGCATCAGAAGATGTTGTCTTGATGAGAATTGGTCACATATCTTTTATTTTCGCGCTTTTTCATGTATAATCGAAGGTTGAGGAGTACCGATCAGGGCTCCTTCATTTTTTGAATAAAGGAGAATATATGTTTTCAAATTTTAAACCAACATGGATGGTAGATGCGATTTATAAAATCACTCCTGAACAATTGCAAACGCATGGAATCAAAGCAGTATTGACTGATCTAGACAATACCTTGATTGCATGGAACAATCCTGAAGGAACAATCGAGCTACAACAGTGGCTATTAACTTTGAAACAAGCGGGCATTCCGGTCATCGTCGTTTCCAATAATAACGAAGAACGCGTACGCTACGCGGTAGAACGATTTGATATCGATTTTGTAGCGCGAGCATTGAAACCTCTAGGTAAAGGAATTCGAGAAGGTGTACGTCGTTTAGGTTTATCAAAAGATGAAGTAGTTATGGTTGGCGATCAGATCATGACAGATGTTCGAGCGGCTAATCGTGTAGGCGTTAGAAGTATTTTAGTTAAACCGATTATCGATACAGATAGTTGGAAAACACAATTTAATCGAGTATGCGAGCGAAAGATCATGCACTACTTACAAAAGAAAAATCCAGAAATGGTATGGCAAGGAGAAATAAAATGAGTGAAGAGTGGCAATGTATTGGCTGTGGGGTCCATATTCAAACAAGTGAACCAGATCAATTAGGGTACACGCCAAAAGTTGCGTTTGAACGCGGTATCGAATCTGGAGAAGTATACTGTCAACGTTGTTTTCGTTTACGACACTACAATGATATCCAAGATGTTTCATTGACAGACGATGATTTTTTACGTCTATTAAATGAGATCGGCACACAAGATGCGTTGATTGTGAATGTTGTAGATATTTTTGATTTTAATGGATCGTTGATTCCAGGACTGCACCGTTTTGTCGGAGATAATCCGGTATTGATGGTAGGAAACAAATTAGATATCTTACCAAAATCTTTAAAACCGTCAAAAATGATCCAATGGATGCGCGAACGTGCACATGAAGAAGGATTACGTCCAATCGATGTAAAACTGACAAGTGCAAAAAAAGCCGCAGATATCGAATCTCTATTGGCGACGATCGAGCAATATCGAGAAGGCCGCGACGTGTATGTGGTCGGCGTAACCAATGTTGGAAAATCGACATTGATCAATCAGATCATTCGCCAAACAGCAGGTGTGAAAGAAGTGATCACAACGTCACGTTTCCCGGGTACGACTTTAGATAAGATCGAGATTCCTTTGGAAGATGGTCACTTTTTGATCGATACCCCCGGAATTATCCATCGCCACCAAATGGCACATTATCTAGGGAAAAAAGATTTAAAAATCATCGCCCCTCAAAAAGAAATCAAACCTAAAACCTATCAATTGAATGCGGAACAAACGCTATTTTTAGGTGGTCTTGCTCGTTTTGATTACGTTCAAGGCGAACGCAGTTCATTTACAGTCTATGTGGCCAATGAGTTAGATCTACACCGGACGAAGCTAGAAAAAGCGACAGCATTTTATGAAAAACATGTTGGTGGCTTGTTGCAGCCACCACGTCCAGATGAAGTCACAACATTTCCCGAATTGGTTCGTTTCGAGTTTTCGATCAAAGAACGGACGGATATCGTATTTGCTGGATTAGGTTGGATCACCGTAACAAATCCCGGAGTAGTTGCCGGTTGGGCGCCAAAGGGTGTCGATGTCATCAAACGAAAAGCGTTAATTTAAGGAGATCAAGCATGGAATTAAAAGGAAAGCAAAAACGATTATTAAGAAGTAAAGCGCACCATATGAATCCGATTTTTCAAGTTGGAAAAGGTGGCGTCAACGAAGCGATGATCATTCAGATCGGTGAAGCATTAGAAAAAAGAGAATTGTTTAAAATCTCTCTTTTACAAAATACAGATGAATTACCCGAAGAAGTCGCGCAGACATTAGAAGAAGCATTAGACTGTAACGTGGTACAAATTATTGGCCGTGTGTTAGTCGTATTTAAACCTTCTCGTAATGAAAAATATCAAAAGATTTCATCTGAAATCAAAGGGTTATAAAAGGAGAATTGTGTATGCATGCGAATGTCACAAGTCATTCGCAAGTTCAGCTTAAACCACAGACGGCAACTAGACGGCAAGTCGGCATTTTAGGGGGGAATTTTAACCCTGTCCATCTTGCTCATCTCACTGCAGCCGATCAGGTAGGCCATGCTTTAGGATTAGATAAAGTCTACTTGATGCCAGAAGCGATTCCACCTCATGTGGATCAAAAGACAACGATTGATGCAAAGCACCGTTTGGCGATGCTAGAACTTGCGATTGCAGATAATGATTTGTTAGAAATCGAACCATTTGAAATTACGCGTGGTGGTGTCAATTATACGTATGAAACCATGCAACGATTGATCGAACTTCATCCAAATACCGATTATTATTTCATTATCGGTGGCGATATGGTGGAATATTTACCAAAATGGAAAGAGATCGATCGTTTACTCCAATTGGTCCATTTTGTTGGAATCAAACGACCAGGCTATCAAACGACCTCTGCCTATCCGATTATTTGGATCGATGTGCCTTTACTTGAGATTAGTTCAAGTATGTTGCGCAAGAAAATCAAAGAAGGGTGTTCTACAAATTATCTCTTGCCTGACGCAGTGAAGAAATACATTGAGAAAGAAGGGTTGTACCTTGAATGAATGGCAACAGTATGAACAAACGATGCGTGCGTATCTAGTCGAACAGGTACAAGCAAACGTCAATCCAAAACGCTGGCAACATATTTTAGGTGTTGAAAAAAGTGCGATTGCATTGGCGAAACGTTACCACGTTGACGTGATTCAAGCGAGTACAGCTGCTTTGGTCCATGATTATGCCAAAGAATGTTCTGATCAAGTTTTTTTAGCTGCAATCACCCAATATGATTTGGATCCTGATCTTAAACATTGGGGAAATGAAATCTGGCATGGTATCGTAGGCGCGGAATTGATCCGTCAACAGCTAGGGATCGACGATGAAATGATCTTAGAGGCTGTTAGAGTGCATACTACTGGAGCTAAAGAGATGTCGCCTCTTGCACAAGTCTTATACGTAGCCGACTATATCGAGCCAAACCGCCAGTTTCCAGGTGTAGATGAAGCAAGAGAGCTTGCTAAGGAAGATCTAGCTGCAGCCGTGGCGTATGAAACCAAACATACATTAGCATTTTTGATTCAAAAAGAAGTACCGATTTATCCAAAAACGATTGAAACTTATAACAGTTGGGTTGCCAAGCGCACCTAAGGAGGACCTATGAAAGATAGTAAAGAAATTTTAGAATTAGTAGTAAAAGCAGCAGACGCAAAACGTGCTGAAGAAATCGTAGCTTTAGATGTTCAAAACGTATCGTTACTTGCCGATTACTTTATGATTTGTTCTGGAACAAATGAGCGTCAGATCCAAGCCATCGTCAATGAAATCGTGGATCAAGCTGAACAAGCACAAATCGAAGTGAAACGAATCGAAGGAAAAGATTCAGCAAAATGGATTCTGATCGATTTAAATGATGTCATCGTGCATGTTTTCAGCCAAACAGAGCGCGACTTCTACAATTTAGAAAAATTATGGTCTGATGCACCTTACGTGTCAATCAATGATTGGATTGATGCATAGTGGCATATGAAACCTTTGCCTTTGTCTATGATGAGGTGATGGATACAAGTTTGTATCAACGTTGGTTAGATTTTTCGATGCGTCATTTAGGTGAGAAGAACAAAATTTTAGAATTGGCTTGTGGAACGGGAGCGTTGGCTGTAGAGTTTGCCAAAAAAGGGTTTGATGTGACGGCCTTAGATCTGTCTGAAGACATGTTGATGATCGCCTCTCAGCGTGCGCAAGAAGAAGAAACCACGATTCAACTCGTCGCAGGGGATATGTTGGATTTAACTGATGTCGGCACTTATCAAGCGGTGACTTGTTTTTCGGATTCCCTTTGTTACATGCCCAATGAAATGGATGTTCAACAAGTATTTGACGGTGTTTATGGGATTTTGGAAGAAGAAGGAACGTTTATTTTTGATGTTCATTCGACGTATCAAATCGATGAAGTTTTTCCTAATTACAACTACCACTATCAAACGGATGAGTTTGCTTTTTTATGGGAAAGTTATCAAGGTGAACACCCGCACAGTATCGAACACTTCTTGACGTTTTTTGTTCAAGAAGAAGATGGAAAATTCGTCAGAGAAGATGAATTGCATCAAGAGCGGACCTATTCACTGGATGCGTATCAGTTGATGTTAGAAAATGCAGGTTTTTCATCTGTTGAAGTATTTGCTGATTTTATCGATAGTGCGCCAAATGAAAAAAGTCGTCGTTGGTTTTTTGTTTGTCATAAATAAACCAAAAGAGTGTTCAGGAAATCCTGAGTGCTCTTTTTTTGAAAGGAGCAAAGCGTGAAGATGAAAATTTGTGGATTGATCGTAGAATACAACCCATTTCATAATGGCCATGTGTATCATGCGCAAATGGCGCGTGAAAAAACGCAAGCGGATCTCGTAATCGCAGTGATGTCAGGAAATTTTTTACAGCGCGGAGAACCGGCGGTCGTCGATAAATGGAAACGTGCAAGCGTGGCTGCTCGATATGGCGTCGATCTTGTGATCGAGTTACCCGTTGTACATGCTGTCCAGCCAGCAGATTATTTTGCTCAAGGTGCAGTTACGATGCTTGCACAATTAGGGTGTGACGCGATTTGTTTTGGGACAGATGAAGTGGATGATTTTGATTATGAAGCGTACGGGCATTTTTATGAAACCAACCGGGAAAAAATCGAAGCGATGGTACGCGAAATCACGTTTGCTGATTGGACGTATGCGAAAAAAATGATGCATGTCTTACAACAGCTAAATCCTGACTTGTGTTTTGATGAAGCCAAGCCAAATCATATCTTAGCGCTCAGCTATGCAAAAGCCAATGCTGCACTAAAAGCACCGATGGCATTGTATCCGATCGCACGAAAACAAGCGCAATACCATGACCAAACGATCGAAAGTGAAATTGCTAGTGCTACTGCGATTCGTCAAGCATTGTTTGAAGAGCAAACGATCGGTCAAACAGTACCACCTGAGATGGATACGGTCTTACAAGAAGAGTTGATTAGTTGGGAGCGAGCCTATCCTTTTTTACGTTATCGCTTGATGAGTACGCCGATCTTAGATTTAACGAAGTATTATCAAATCAATCAAGGAGTCGCACATCTTTTTGTACAAGCGGCTGTGCGTGCGTTGTCATTTGATCAATTTCTACATCAAGTGACCTCAAAAAGCTATCCCATTACTAAGATCCAACGAATGTGTGTGTATATCTTGCTTGCGATGACGACGGCAGATTATGAGCAAGCCGTCGCTACCTCTTTTTTCCGTCCGCTAGCGTATACGAAAGAAGGGCAGCTGTATTTAAAATCATTGACTAAAGCGTTACCGATTTTAGCGCATTTTGGTAAAAAAGAAGCAAAACGGTATCCGTTAACTTTACGGGCCGACCAGCTCTATCAATTGCTTTTAAAGGATCCAGAACAGCAAAATTTCGGGCGTTTTGCAGCACTTGTCGAGTCGAATGGAAAAAGCGTGTAAAAATACTTCACAATCGGCTATTAGACAAGTATAATAAGTAAGAATGTTTCCTAAGGCTAATTAGGAGCGAAAAAACAGAAAGCGAAGTGAAATTATGGGTCGTAAATGGGCAAATATTGTGGCAAAGAAGACAGCAAAAGATGCTAGCAATAGTAAAGTTTATGCAAAATTTGGAATCGAGATTTATGCAGCAGCAAAATCAGGTGAGCCAGATCCACATACTAACCAAAAATTAAAATTTGTTATCGACCGTGCGAAAACGTATAATGTTCCAAAACATATTATCGACCGTGCTATTGAAAAAGCAAAAGGTTCTGGTGATGAGCAGTTTTCAGAGTTGCGTTATGAAGGTTTTGGACCAAATGGATCAATGGTGATCGTGGATACGCTAACTAATAATGTCAATCGTACTGCAGCTGACGTTCGTGCAGCGTTTGGTAAAAATGGTGGGAATATGGGTGTTTCTGGAGCGGTAGCCTATATGTTTGATAACACTGCCTTATTCGGATTTGCCAATCAAGATGCTGATGAGATCTTAGAGTATTTGATGGAACAAGATATCGATGTGCGTGACGTTACAGCAGAAGACGATCAAGTCTTTGTTTATGGTGAACCAGAAGACTTCCATGCGATTCAAGAAGCGTTAAAAGCAAAAGGGATCGAAGAGTTTTCTATTGCAGAAATGCAAATGATCCCACAAAATGAAGTGGCTTTAGGTGAAGATGACCTTGCAATGTTTGAGAAAATGATCGATGCCATCGATGAATTAGAAGATGTGCAAAATATTTTCCATAACGTAGCGTTAGAAGATTAAAAGACTCGAATTTTCGAGTCTTTTTTTTGTAAGGAAATAGAAGGCAAATAACAGGAAATATGGTATTCTATAAGAACAGAGATTTGTAGATGGAAGGTGAATGTTTTGTTTGGTGAAGAAGTAACGTTGCAACCGTTTGATCGAATCTTAAGTGGATTTGATAAAGTAACAGAAGTCGCATTTTCAATTTTAGATTGCTCTTATTTAAGTACAAAGTATCAAGATTTTGGAATTACAGGCTATCGTGTAGGTGATTTCAAAGGACGGGCGTTTATTCATCGTTACGTTCCTTGTTCCTTTTATCAAGTGCCCATGTTGATCTATCGTTCAAAGTATTTGATCCCATTGGTGTTTCGTAAAAATTTTACGATGATCAATTTATTTACCGATCCAAATCGTTTCGCCTCTTTTTTAGATGTATTAGACTTTGAAGTTGAAGCGCGACCAAAGCAAGTGATCATTGAAGCACAAGAAAATGCGTATCCTTACGCTGAAGAAACATTTTATGTTATCGATACCAATTATATCTTGTTTCGTTTAGCAGAAATTATCGAAGTGGGTGCGTTGGCGATTCGTCATATGACGGATATTGCTGAGTTTATGGAGTGGAATCGTACGGTAAGACTGATCGACAATGGCGTTAAAGGTCGTCATAGTCAAATTTTCGATCCTAAAGACGATCTTCAATTCTCAGAATTGGATATGATTATTGGTATTGTTCTGCGCTTATATCCAGAATCTTTATGTGAACAAATCGTATTATAATGTTTTTTTATAAATAAGAGAAGGAGAGTAGACTCGTTTATCTAGTTGAGATGAGCGATTCTGCTCTTTTTTGTGTTTTGTAATTAAATATATTTTCTGAAAAGAAATAGTAAACAAATTTC
This sequence comes from Enterococcus bulliens, assembly GCF_053761865.1. Lineage (NCBI taxonomy): Bacteria > Bacillati > Bacillota > Bacilli > Lactobacillales > Enterococcaceae > Enterococcus > Enterococcus bulliens. The sequence goes on along the minus strand of NZ_JBSMXK010000003.1, from coordinate 30,958 downwards.
TTTCTTTGTGTTATACTCATTTAAGTGAAACAGTAATATGTTGATAAATCAATGTTTTTATGATTTTTTTTACTTTATACTATAACAATAAAAGAAAGAAGTGCTACAGATGACAGATGTTGTAAAACACGGAGCCGATATGGTTGTAGAAAGCTTGATCAATCATGATGTGGACTATGTATTTGGAATTCCAGGAGCGAAAATTGACCGCGTATTTGATACGTTAGAAGATAAAGGACCTGAATTGATCGTGACACGCCATGAACAAAATGCTGCTTTTATGGCACAGGCAGTCGGTCGTATTACAGGGAAACCAGGAGTAGTGATCGCTACAAGTGGTCCAGGAGCAAGTAATTTAGCTACAGGATTAGTCACAGCTACTTCCGAAGGTGACCCAGTTTTAGCTATCGCAGGACAAGTAAAACGTAGTGATCTATCGAAGTTGACACACCAAAGTATGGATAATGTAGCACTGTTCAAACCGATTACAAAATATAGTGCGGAGATCCAAGATCCTGAAACAATCTCAGAAATCATGGCAAATGCATTTCGAATTGCCCGTACGAATAAAAAAGGTGCCAGCTTTGTGAGTATCCCACAAGATGTCGTCGATGCACCGGCTGTAACTGAAAGTATCCGTCCGCTGAGCAAACCGCGTTTAGGTTCTGCATCAAAAGAAGACATCGATTATCTAGTTGCACGTATCAAAGAAGCGAAACTACCTGTCTTATTAGTGGGAATGCGTGGTTCTAGTGAAGCTGAAACGAAAGCGTTACGTGAATTGGTTGAAGTGGCAAAATTGCCTGTTGTCGAAACCTTCCAAGCAGCAGGAGTGATCTCACGTCAGTTAGAAGATCGTTTCTTCGGTCGTGTGGGACTCTTTAGAAATCAACTTGGCGATATGTTATTGAAAAAAAGTGATCTTGTGATCGCGATTGGATATGATCCAATTGAATACGAAGCACGCAACTGGAACGCTGAAAAAGATGCACGTGTGATCGTGGTCGACAAAGTACCAGCAGAAATCGATCCATTTATGCAACCAGAACGTGAATTGATCGGTAGTATCTCAGATACACTGGATCTGTTGACAAAAGAAATCTCAGCGTATCAATTACCAGAAGACTCACAAGCATATTTGGCGCAATTACAAGAAAAAATGACAGAACGTGATATCGTACCGACACATCAACTTGAAAATCGTTTGCATCCTTTAGAGATTATCGAAACGATGCAAGCAGCAGTAACAGACGATATGACTGTGACTGTAGATATCGGTAGTCATTATATTTGGATGGCACGTCATTTCAGAAGTTACGAGCCACGTAAATTGCTATTTAGTAATGGGATGCAAACATTAGGTGTCGCATTACCTTGGGCGATTGGTGCTGCATTGGTTAGACCGAACACGCAAATCTTTTCTGTATCTGGAGATGGTGGCTTTTTATTTTCTGCGCAAGATCTAGAAACGGCAGTCCGTAAAAACTTAAATATTATCCATATTATTTGGAATGACGGTCGTTATAATATGGTGGAATTTCAAGAAGTGATGAAATATGACCGAGCTTCTGGAGTGGACTTTGGACCAGTTGATTTTGTACAATATGCTCAAGCGTTTGGCGCAAAAGGACTGCGTACAACGTCACAACAAGAATTAGAAGCAGCGATACAAGAAGGATTAGCTACAGAAGGTCCAGTAATCATTGATGTTCCTGTAGATTATTCATCAAATGAACAATTAGGTGAAAAAATCTTACCAGATCAATTTTATTAAGAGGTGAATGAAATGGGTAAACACTCATTATATCAATATGGAACAATCGGTTCGCTCATGGCAGGAGCGATGGATGGAACAGGTACAATCAAAGAGTTTTTGACGCATGGTGATTTTGGGATCGGAACGATGGATGGTGTCGATGGTGAATTGATCGTATTGGATCAAAAAGCTTACAAAGCGAGTGCGACAGGTGATGTGATTGAGCTTCAAGATGTAGACAAATTGCCTTATGGTGCGATCGCGTTTTTTAATGCCGATCATACGTTTACGATTAGCGATACTTTAGCAATTGAAGCAGTTGAAGAACAAGTCATCGCAGCGATGAAGAGTAAAAATCTATTTGCAGGTGTAAAAATCTCAGGTGTATTCGATACGATGCACGTGCGCGCAATGCCAAAACAAACTCCACCTTATATTCGTTTTTCAGAAGTGGAGCAACCAGAATTTACAGCACACAATATCAAAGGAACCATTGTTGGATTCTACTCGCCAGTCTTATTTCATGGTACATCAGTAGCAGGCTTTCATGTTCATTTTATTTCAGATGATCGCACGTTTGGTGGACATGTCTTGGATTATCATGTCGAAGATGTAACTGTGGAAGTTCAAAATTACAGTGAGTTGATTCAAGATTTTCCAAAAGAAGATGTCTTTTTAGACGCGGAATTCGATTATTCAAATATCGCAGAAGAAATCAGCATTTCGGAATAAAGATAAGCGCATCGCTGCGCTTATCTTTTTTTATTAAAATTAACGTTATTTAATTTATAAATTATTTTCTGAAAAAATGCTTGATATCAGTTGCAATATCTCGTTTTAAGCGCTACTATTTTAATATAATTAATTATTTAATTTAGCATAGGGAATAATCTGTAAAGGGAGTTTGGAATGAAAAAAAGGTATAAACTACTTTATTTAAGTTCATTATTGGTTTTAGGAGTCGATACAACTAGTCTTGTCAACATCGTGCATGCACAAGAAATGGCAACGACACAAACCACATCTAGTTCTTCAGCTGAATTTGTGAATTCAACAACTAGTTTAGATTCGACGAGTACGACTGTAGATCGCGCGTTAAGTCAGACGACAACGGATATACAAAGTAGCGCTTCAAGTGAACTAGATAACGAAAACAAAGTGGCATTTGTTGCAGTCGAAAATGAGAAAGATCAACCTGTACAATTCATTTGGCAACAACAAACTGCGCTAACGCTCGTTAATGAAAGAATAAGTGGTGAATTAAGCACTGAAGATTCATCACAAGCCTTTATGCTACAAATGATTGGAGATAAAACATATGTGCTGAAGAACCAAGCTACAGGTCTTTACCTTAGTGTAACACAGTCTGGTGATGGGATCACTACGACGCATGATGTTGTTGGGGAAGCACAAAAATGGCGGTTTCAATTCGCCTCAGATGGTACATATGCACTCTATTCAACAATCGGTGGATATCTGGAAATCAATGATGATCAAGTCGTGCTAACAAATGAACTAACGACAAATCGTCAATGGACGATTAAGCCAATCATTACGACGCCAGTCAGCGATACGCAATCTTCAAATGAGACTTCAAGTGAGATGAATACGACTACTTCTACATCAGAACATGAAACAACTACATCCTCTTCAAGTCTTTCTAGTACGATTGAATCTACTGAAACTGAAACAACGCAAGAAAAAGCAAGAAGCTTAACGCCACTTGTCAATCAAGTTACGACACAAGAAATCAGTAAAACACAAATGAAGATCACAATCACAAATCCAAACGGTGGGAATGTTTCAGGTGTGAAATTCCCAACTTGGAGCAATACCAACGGTCAAGACGATATCAAATGGCTCGAAGGGACTAAAGAAAGCAATGGAGCCTATTCTGTAGTCGTCAATAGTGCGGAATATCGTCATTCTGGACTGTTTAATACTCACGTTTATGGCGTCGTTAATGGAAAATTAGTCGGATTAGGTACTAGTCAGTATACACTAGCGACACCAGCTAGCAATACAATCGTCAAAACACCAATCAGTAAAACACAAATGAAGATCACAATCACAAATCCAAACGGTGGGAATGTTTCAGGTGTGAAGTTTCCAACTTGGAGCAATACCAACGGTCAAGACGATATCAAATGGCTCGAAGGGACTAAAGAAAGCAATGGAGCCTATTCTGTAGTCGTCAATAGTGCGGAATATCGTCATTCTGGACTGTTTAATACGCATATTTATGGCGTCGTTAATGGAAAATTAGTCGGATTAGGTACTAGTCAGTATACACTAGCGGCACCAGCTAGCAATACAATCGTCAAAACACCAATCAGTAAAACACAAATGAAAATCACAATCACAAATCCAAACGGTGGGAATGTTTCAGGTGTGAAATTCCCAACTTGGAGCAATACCAACGGTCAAGACGATATTAAATGGCTCGAAGGGACTAAAGAAAGCAATGGAGCTTATTCTGTAGTCGTCAATAGTGCGGAATATCGTCATTCTGGACTGTTTAATACGCATATTTATGGCGTCGTTAACGGGAAGTTAGTCGGATTGGCTACGACAATTTATACACTAACTGCACCGACTAAAAATGCGTTGGCTGTCACGCCAATCAGTAAAACGCAAATGAGAATTACCATTGCTAATCCAAATGGTGGGAACGTTTCAAGCGTGAAATTCCCAACTTGGAGTAACGCCAATGGTCAAGACGATATCAAATGGCTCGAAGGAAAAAAAGAAAGTAATGGCGCTTATTCAGTTGTAGTCGATAGTTTGGACTACCGACATGGAGGTGCGTATACTACCCATGTTTATGGTGTCGTCAATGGCAAATTAGTTGGATTAGCTACGACGAGTTATACACTTGAACAAGATGAAGTAGCAGTTCGTAACAAGCAAAAGCCTTATTATTACTCACAACTAGATCCTCGTTGGAAAAATCGTCGATATGGGATGTCGACTTTAGGTCCTTCAGGATGTGTTCCATCAAGTATGGCGATGGTATTGAAAGGAAGTTACGGAATAAATGTGACTCCAGTCGATACTGCGAATCGAATTTATAGCTATGGTGGATTCAATCAAAAATATTTTGGTGCATCAGGACCAGATTTAATACAAGGGATGCGTTCATATGGGCGACAAGCTGTCGTGATGAATAGTTTAGCGGATCTAAATAATCATTTAGCTAAAGGATACCCCGTGATTATGCATGTCGATGTTGGTATTGGACATGCGATTGTCGCGCATGGGTATGCAAATGGAAAAACAACGATCTATGATCCTTATGGGCAAAAATTCTATAAAGGGCAAGTGTCGACGAGTCATTTGTGGAGTGTTCCTTCACAAGATTATATTGACTGGGCAGCAGGACGACCATTTTTTGCTATCAAATAAAAAGGAGCTATCGATGAAAAACAAGTTTGTCTTTATCGGGATAATGAGTAACTGTGTCTTCCTTTTAGGCGCGTGTCGTCAACATCAATCCTCGACTGTTACAGATACATCTAAAACGTCGTCAGCTGTGGTGGAAACTTCTGTTACCGAAATATCAGAATCGAGTGAGGAGTTAGTTATGAGCGAAGAACAAGTCATTACTAGTACCGATGTTTCAGATGTACGCAAAGTAGAGCCAGATCAACCTGTTTCGCAAATCCGTCGATCACTATATGAAGCAGGGATCAATTCGCGTGAATTGACCGATGACCAGTTGCTTCAATACGCGGCTGAAGCGAAGTCAGAAGGAATCGATGTAATTAAATATATCCAAACTAAAGTACAGTAAAAAAAAGAAGCATCCTATTTTGATGCCGACTGCAAAAACGTTAACTTTTTGCGGTCAGTATCGCTTTAGGATGCCTTTTTGTTATTGATAAGTGTGAGGGTCTAAAGATAAAAGTAATGGTGAAGTACCATCTGTTAATAAAATCAACTCGTGCATCGCACGTGTCGCTAATGTATACAATACGAAACGATCTTGATCCGTTGCGAAATTTGTTGAAATCGGCATGCCGATAACGCGATCAAACTCTAATCCTTTAGCTAGGAAACAGGGAATCAAAATAATCGATTTTTTCATGAACGTTTCGTCGGTATCGATCAATTGAACTTGTTCTTGTTCTGCTAGTGATAAAGCAGCATAGATCTCTTGGCATTCTTTGGTCGTTTTGCAAATGATTGCCGTGCGCCAATGAGCTGGTGTATCTTGTTTGAGTAAACGTGAAAGTTCAGCGATTTGTTGCGTGGCTGTCCGAGTGAGAATCATCGGTTTTTTACCATTACGTGCTGTCAATTGGACGGTTTCTTCTTGCGATAAGAGTCCATTGGCAAACGCTGTGATTTCTTCAGTCGAACGATAACTTGTCGTTAATTGGTACCGTTTAACTTCTTGGTCGACAAATAAATGATCTAGCTCAGAAACGATTGTATCATTTCCGAATACCTTTTGGTTTAGATCTCCACATAATGTAATATGGGCATCAGGATATAGTTGTTTTAACAAAGCCACTTGTGCTGGTGGGAAATCTTGCATTTCATCGATAAAAATGAAACGAGCTTTTTGTTCAACATAAACTGGATAGAGTTGTTTTGTCAGTAAGAATAACAACAGAATATCTTCTGAATACAAAGCTTTTTGACGGAATTGTTGTTTAAGTGTCGTCAAATGTTCTGACCAAATCATTTCATCTAATGAATAATGTTGACAAATTTTAGTACCGATCGTTTGCAAAAAGTGCACATATTGTTTGGGTTGATTGATAAATTGGAATGCTTCAATCCCACGACGCATGGAACGGAATTTACGTTTTGCGATCGCTTGTCGCACTTGTTTACGCAAGGCGCGTTCTTTGGCTTCAGTGTATTCGCGATTAGGATCAGACTCGAAAATCTCCGTCATTTTTTCTTCTGCTGCGTCTTGTAGCCATTTTTCTTTCATCTCATCACGTTCTAGACCAGCAAGTTTTTTTAACACTTTTGCTTGCAACAATTGCGTTCGTTGATACAAGGGCAAGAGATCATTGGTTTCTTGATACCATGTCCGTAATTGTTTTTTCGTGATATAGGTTTTTCCTTTGATTTTTAAATCACGAAAAAGTGGACCGACTGCAGTGATCGAACGGATATAACGCGGGATTTCTTGGATCACACTTAATCCATTTTTGATTTGTTCGATCGGATTGATGGTTCCTTCTAAAAAAGCATGTTCTGCATCGTCTTCTTCAAGTAATTGATAGTGTGGTAAAAGTTCGTGTAAAAATGTTTTAAACGTTCGGGTAGGTACTTCACTTTCACCTAATGAAGGTAAAACCATCGCGATATAATCAGAGAATAAATGGTTTGGTGAGAACAATAACACTTGCTCATCATGCAACCATTTTCGATGATGATACAGTAAAAAAGCGACGCGCTGTAGTAAAGCCGATGTCTTTCCACTGCCGGCGATCCCTTCGATCAAGACGTTTTTATGCGAGGTATCTCGAATAATTTCATTTTGACTTTTTTGGATCGTCGAAACGATATTTTTCATTTTTGAAGAAGAAGCTTCATCTAAGATGTCTAGTAAAAATTCATCGTTAATGATTTCTGATGTATCGACCATTGAGACCAAATCGCCTTGTTGGATCTTAAATTGACGTTTTAGCAATAATTCAACTTCAAAACGATCTTGATCGGTTTCGTAAAATGTCGTCCCTAATTCTCCTTCATAGTAGAGATTGGCAATCGGAGCGCGCCAGTCGACAATCACTGGTTCTTCTTTAGTGTCACGCAATGAGGCGATCCCTAAATACAACGTCTCGGCAGCTTCTTGGCCTTCAGTAAAGTCGATGCGTGCGAAGTAAGGGCTATTTTTCATTGTCGCTAACGTGTGCAAACGTTTGTCGATCATATCTGCGCTACGGTATTTTAATTGCAAGTCTTTTTCATATTCTTGATAGACCAATACCGATTCGTAAAACGCTTCTTCATTTCCAGTATTGATCTTATTTTCAGTCAGTTCTTTCACGCCGCTTTGTAGCGTTTGTTCTAATGCGGTCTTTTGTTTAGTCAAGACTTGATTTTCTAATGTGATCGTCTTGATCGTTTCGCTTAAATGCTGTTGTTCATATTTACGTTCAGTCATTTTGAAACCTCCTTAAAATGGTGCCTTAAAAGTATAGCATAGTTTTGGGAAAAGGTTCATGAAAACAATTCAAAGAATCCCATAAATTTTTTCTTTTGGATTTAGATAAAGGTTGACTTTCCTAAAAAGTACTTCTAACATTGTCGATAGAATGAAGAAAAATGAGGGATATGTCACGTGAAATATGAATTAAAACCATTAGATCAACGCTTATATGATCAATTTAATGAAGGTAATCCGATGGCTACCGTTTTGCAATCGTATCAATGGAGTGAGATTAAATCGGGATGGGGAAGCCTTCATCTAGGGATCTTTCTAGATGACCAGTTGTCTGGGACGGTACTGATTTTAAAACGAAACCTTCCTTTAGGTCGTTCGATGCTCTATATCCCTAAAGGACCGATCATGGAATACAATCAAGAGACGATCAAGCCGTTTGTTCGTGAATTAAAGCGTATTGCTAAAGCAGAAAAAGCGGTATTCGTGAAAATGGATCCGCCGCTTTTACGACGTAAATTCTATCTTGAGAAACCAGATACTGCGATTTTAAATGAAACGATCGCTAACTCTTTAGTCGATGCAGGATTTGAGCAAGGGCCATTGACTTTAAATTTACATGATACGATCCAACCGCGCTTTCAAGCGGTAGTCGATCTAACGGATTTCTCGCTAGCGTCATTAACGAAAAAAGGTCGCCAAGGCGTAAAGACTGCGCAAAAGCGTGGTGTTACGGTCGCACGCTTTGGTGTGGAAAAAATCGATGTTTTCTCAGATTTGATGGAAAAAACAGCCAAACGTCAAGGGATTTCTTTGCGTGAGAAAGCGTATTTCAAACGTCTATTAGAGACGTATCCAGAAAGTTTTTTGATGCTTGGAATGATCAATCTAGGAGCGCGACAGTTAGAGGTGCAAAAAGCCTTAAATGAAACGACAGAAGCACTTGCAACATTAGCAGAACACCAAACGAAAAAACGGACGAAATTATTGGAAACGCAAATGAGTTTAGAAAAAGAGGCTGCACGGCTAGTTGAAGAAATCGCCGAACATGGTTCAGAGGAACGGTTTATCAGCGGTACGTTGAGTATCCCGTATGGTCAGACGAGTGAATTGTTATATGCCGGGATGGATGAGAACTTTAAACATTATATGCCAGCCTATCTGACGTGGTTTCAATCGATGCAAGAAGCGAGCAAAGATTATCATTACTGTAATTTAGGTGGAATTGATGGTCATTTAAATGATGGCTTGATTGGATTCAAAAAGAATTTTCACCCAGAGATCCATGAATATAGCGGTGAGTTTGATTTACCGACGACCAACCGCTTGGTTTATGGTATCATTAAGAAAGCTTATGAAAAACGAACCCAAAAATAACTTGAGAAAGTAGGAATGAACCATGCCATTTGTCCATATTGAACTAGTTGAAGGACGTACACCAGAAGCCTTAGAGAACATGATGAAAGACGTAACGGAAGCTGTTCACAAAAATACTGGTGCGCCAAAAGAACATATCCATATTATTATCAATGAAATGAAAAAAGGCACGTATGGGGTCAATGGAGAATGGAAATAATACTTGCATTTTCAAAAAAATAGTGGTTAAATGATACCATAATTGATTGATGAGAAAGACAACAAAATTTGAGAGTCTTCGATTAGAGAGAGAGTGCTAGGCTGAAACACTCTTAGGAGAAAACCAAAGGCTGACCACTTTCGAAACCCTTGTTGAAACAAGGGCGGCATGCACCGTTAACGCATTGAGGAATACAGTGTACTGTATTTGAATTTAGGTGGAACCACGATGACTTTCGTCCTAATAGCGACCTAAGCTATTAGGACTTTTTTTGTGTCCTGATCAATCACTATCTTAAGGAGGAATTCACATGATTGAAATTATCTTTCCAGACGGCGCTGTAAAATCGTTTGAATCTGGCATTACAACAAAAGAAATCGCAGAAAGTATTTCAAAAAGTTTAGCAAAAAAAGCTTTAGCAGGAAAATTAGACGGGCAATTGATTGATTTAGATTTACCAATCACAACAGGTGGGAAAATCGAAATCGTTACACCTGATCACGAAGATGCACTTGGTTTAATCCGTCACTCTTCTGCGCATTTAATGGCACAAGCAATGCGCCGATTATACCCATCGATCCATTTTGGCGTAGGTCCTGCGATCGATTCAGGATTTTACTATGATACTGATAACGGAGAACATCCGATTACTGCTGAAGATCTAACAGCGATCGAAACCGAAATGGCCAAAATCGTCAAAGAAAATCTACCGATCACTCGACGTGTCTTAACAAAACAAGAAGCTCTAGACTTGTTTGCAGGAGACCCATATAAAGAAGAATTGATCAATGAGTTACCAGAAGATGAAGTGATTACAGCGTATGAGCAAGGCGAATTCGTCGACCTTTGCCGTGGACCACACGTGCCATCAACTGGACGTATCCAAGTAGTGAAACTGCTCTCAGTAGCAGGAGCTTACTGGCGCGGAAATTCGAATAACCACATGATGCAACGGGTATACGGAACCGCCTTTTTTGATAAAAAAGAATTAAAAGAATTTATTCGGATGCGTGAAGAAGCCAAAGAACGTGATCACCGTAAATTAGGAAAAGAACTAGATCTTTTCATGATCTCACAAGAAGTTGGATCAGGATTACCGTTCTGGCTGCCAAAAGGGGCAACGATTCGCCGTACAATCGAACGCTACATCGTAGATAAAGAAATCAGCTTAGGCTACCAACATGTGTATACACCGATTATGGCGGATGTCAATTTGTATAAGACTTCTGGTCACTGGGATCATTACCATGAAGATATGTTCCCACCAATGGATATGGGCGATGGCGAAATGCTAGTGCTTCGTCCGATGAACTGTCCGCATCACATGATGGTTTATAAAAACGATATCCATTCTTACCGAGAATTGCCGATAAGAATTGCAGAACTTGGAATGATGCACCGCTACGAAAAATCAGGAGCACTATCTGGATTACAACGGGTGCGTGAGATGACCTTAAATGATGGACATACTTTTGTTCGTCCAGATCAAATCAAAGATGAATTTAAACGGACACTAGATATCATGTTAGCTGTTTATAAAGATTTTGGCATTACCGACTACCGCTTCCGTTTAAGCTATCGCGATCCAGAAAATACTGAAAAATATTTCGATGATGATCAAATGTGGATCAACGCGCAAACCATGCTAAAAGCTGCTATGGATGAATCTGGTTTAGACTATTTTGAAGCAGAAGGAGAAGCAGCGTTTTACGGTCCTAAATTAGATGTACAAGTAAAAACTGCTTTAGGAATGGAAGAAACATTATCGACGATTCAATTAGACTTCTTGCTACCAGAACGTTTTGATCTAACTTACGTGGGTGAAGATGGCGAGAATACGCATCGTCCAGTCGTAATCCACCGTGGAATCGTATCGACAATGGAACGTTTTGTGGCGTATCTGACTGAAGTATATAAAGGGGCTTTCCCAACATGGTTAGCACCAGTTCAAGCGATGATTATCCCAGTTTCAGTAGAAGCGCATAGCGAATATGCCTTTGAATTGAAACAAAAATTACAAGAAGTCGGCATTCGTGTAGAAGTCGATTCACGTAATGAAAAAATGGGATATAAGATCCGTGGCGCTCAAACCCAAAAGATCCCATATCAATTGGTAGTAGGAGATCAAGAATCACAAGATCACAGTGTGAATATCCGTCGTTACGGTAGCAAAGAAACAAGTGTGTTGAGTGTAGATGAATTTGTTGCTGCACTATTAGCAGACGTGAACAACTATAGTCGTGTTTTAGATTAAGTCGACTTAAGAGAAACGCGCGCAACAGTTGAGTTTTAAACGAAAAAGTGATATACTACAAGTATAATGATACTTGAGCTGAGTGAGGGGTTTTTATCCCTCACTCTTTTTAATGGAAACAAGCTCCGGTTCATGTTTAAGGAGGCGATCGTAGTTGAGTTCAGTTGTGGAAACTGTAACCGAAGTAGTACTGCCAATTTTAGAAGAAAAACAGTTCGAGTTGGTAGAAGTAGAATTTGTCAAAGAAGGAAAAAGCTGGTTCTTACGTATTTTTATTGACAAAGAAGGCGGCATCGATATTGAAGAATGTGCGTATGTCAGTGAACAAGTCAGTGAAAAATTAGATGCTATGGATCCTGATCCAATCCCTCAAGCTTATTTTTTAGAAATCTCTTCGCCAGGTGCTGAGCGTCCGTTGAAGAAGGAAAAAGATTTTGAAAAAGCGGTGGGATCATTTATCCATATTTCACTGTATCAAGCGATCGATGGACAAAAACAATATGAAGGTATTTTAAACGAAGTCACGGCAGAAACATTGACATTGACGTATCGTATCAAAACAAGAGAAAAAACAGTCGTGTTTGAGCGCAAAAACATCGCGAAAGCGCGTTTAGCGATCCAATTTTAATAACGGAGGATATAATTAATCATGAGTAAAGAAATGTTAAACGCACTAGATGCGTTAGAAGCAGAAAAAGGAGTATCAAAAGAAGTCGTAATCGAAGCTTTAGAAGCGGCATTGATTTCTGCATATAAACGTCATTATGGCCAAGCGCAAAACGTTGAGGTAGAATTTGACCGCAAAAAAGGCAACATCCATGTATTTGCAGTTAAAGAAGTCACTGAAGAAGTAATGGATTCGCAATTAGAAGTTTCGTTAAAAGATGCGATGTTGATCAATCCTGCTTATGAAATTGCGGATAAGATCCGCTTTGAAGTTACTCCTAAAGATTTTGGTCGAATTGCAGCCCAAACGGCAAAACAAGTGATCTTACAACGTGTTCGTGAAGCAGAACGTTCAATTATCTATAATGAATTTAGCGCTTACGAAAAAGATATTATGCAAGGGGTCGTTGAACGTCAAGATAGCCGTTACATCTACGTGAATTTAGGGAAGATCGAAGCTGTTTTATCAAAACAAGACCAAATGGCCAACGAATTTTATCAACCACATGATCGAATCAAAGTTTACGTGTCACGTGTTGAAAATACGTCAAAAGGACCACAAGTTTTTGTAAGTCGTAGCCATCCAGATTTATTACGTCGCTTATTCGAACAAGAAGTGCCAGAAGTGTATGATGGTATCGTTGAGATCGTAAGCATTGCTCGTGAAGCAGGAGATCGCTCGAAAATCGCTGTGCGTTCACATGATGAAAATATCGATCCAGTTGGAACATGTGTAGGACCAAAAGGCCAACGTGTTCAAGCCTTAGTCAATGAATTAAAAGGCGAGAATATGGATATTGTTGAATGGAATGAAGATCCAGCTGTCTTTATTGCCAATGCTTTAAATCCTGCAGAAGTTTCTGATGTGATTTTTGATCAAACTAATCCAAAGGCGTGTACAGTAGTCGTTCCAGATTACCAATTATCACTAGCGATTGGAAAACGCGGTCAAAATGCACGATTAGCTGCAAAATTGACTGGATTTAAAATCGACATCAAATCAGAATCAGATATGGCTGCTCTTTATGAACAAAAAGAACAAGCAAGTAAAGAAGAAGCGCTTATTGAAGAAGAAATCGTCAGCGATGATTTAGCTGCGGCAGTAGAAGAAAACCAACAATTAGTCGAAGAAACATTGGTTGAAGAAGTTTCAGATGAACTAATCGAAGAGTAAACAAGGGAGGGATTTTTCATGAAAAAACGTAAAATTCCATTAAGAAAATCGGTCGTATCGAACGAAATGTTTCCTAAAAAAGAACTCTTGCGTATCACACGGTCGAAAGAAGGAGACGTTGCGATCGATCCATCCGGTCGTATGCCTGGCAGAGGAGCATATATTGCCATTGATCCTAAAGAAGCCCAATTAGCTTGGGACAAAAAAATCTTAGATCGAGTGTTTGAAACGACACTTTCTGACGAATTCTATCAAGAATTAGTGGATTATGTAGCACATCAAAAAGCACGTCAGGAACTTTTTGCAAATGAATAAACAAAAAGCGAAAAATATGTTAGGCTTAGCCATGAGAGCAGGGGAAATCGTAAGTGGTGAAGAACTCGTGTTACGAGAGATTCGTCAACAAAACGTACCATTAGTTTTTGTTGCATCAGATGCTAGCCAAAATACGCAAAAAAAAATCAAAGATAAAGGTGCATTCTATCATGTGACAGTACTGGATACCTTTACGTCTGAAGAAATCGTTCAGTCAATCGGCAAGCCACGAATGGTCATAGGCGTGGTAGACCAAGGTTTTGCCCGTCGCATTAAAGAATTGCTCTTAGAAGAAATGTAGCTTAGCTACGGGGTGAAGTACGGACTCATCCTTTAAACAAGGTACCGATCGAAGATAAACCACGAATCTGGCAAGAGAGGCAATAACCTCTAAAATCGGAATACTCATTAAGGAAGTACTAAAACTAGATGACTCAATCTAATCAAACGAACCAATCTAACCAAAAAAATACGAAGCCTGCAGCAAATCGCAGCAATACTACGCGTCCAGCAGGAAATAATGCAAATCGTAATAACAATACGCAAAGCCGTAACAACAATACACAAAACCGTAGTAACACGACTGGCAATACTGCGCAACGAAGCAATACAACGAGTGGAAATACAACACAAAACCGTTCGAATACGACTGGAACTACCCAAAATCGTAACAGCAATGGTGGAAACACGCAAAACCGCAATACATCAGGCGGTGGCAATAACAATAATCGTGGACGCAACAACAACTATGGCAACAACCGTAATCGTTTCAATAAAAAAGGGAAAAAAGGCCGTCCAAATCATAACCAAGAGAAAAAACCAGCTGTACCAGCACGTAAATTCCGTGAATTACCAGATGTATTAGAATATACAGAAGGAATGAATGTTGCGGATATCGCGAAAAAAATTCACCGTGAGCCAGCTGAAATCATTAAAAAACTCTTTATGATGGGTGTCATGGTCAATCAAAATCAACCATTAGATAAAGATACGATCGAATTATTAGCAACCGACTACGGTATGGAACCACAAGAAAAAGTACAAGTGGATATTGCCGATATCGACAAATTCTTTGAACCAGAAGAAGTGAAAAAAGAAAATCTAGTGGCTCGCCCGCCAGTTGTTACGATCATGGGACACGTTGACCATGGGAAAACAACATTACTAGACACATTGCGTAACTCACGTGTGACAAGTGGTGAAGCTGGTGGAATCACGCAACATATCGGAGCGTATCAAATCGATATCCACGGCAAGCCAATCACATTCTTAGACACACCAGGACATGCGGCCTTTACAAGTATGCGTGCGCGTGGAGCAAGTATCACAGATATCACGATTTTAGTCGTTGCAGCAGATGATGGGGTAATGCCACAAACAGTTGAAGCGATCAACCATGCGAAAGCTGCCGGTGTGCCAATCATCGTAGCAGTAAATAAAATCGATAAACCAGGTGCGAACCCACAACACGTGATGCAAGAATTAAGTGAACACCAATTGATTCCTGAAGCTTGGGGTGGCGATACGATCTTTGTTGAAATCTCAGCGAAATTCGGTCAAAACATTGAAGAATTACTAGAAATGATCCTTTTAGTTGCTGAAGTGGAAGATTTAGAAGCAGATCCAACTCAAAATGCGATCGGTACAGTAATCGAAGCTCGTTTAGATAAAGGAAAAGGTCCAGTATCGACGTTACTTGTCCAACAAGGGACATTACGCGTGGGAGACCCAATCGTAGTTGGAAATACTTTTGGTCGTGTACGTGTGATGACCAATGACTTGGGTCGTCGCGATAAAGCAGCAGGACCAGCAACACCAGTTGAGATTACAGGATTAAATGATGTACCTCAAGCAGGCGATCGTTTTGTAGTCTTTGATGATGAAAAATCAGCTCGTGCCGCTGGTGAAGAGCGTGCCAAACGTGCGTTGTTAGAACAACGTGCAAGTAGCAGCCGTGTAACATTAGAAAACCTATTTGCTAGTCTTAAAGAAGGCGAGTTAAAAGATGTTAACGTCATCGTCAAAGCAGACGTGCAAGGTTCAGCAGAAGCGGTAGCTGCTTCATTACAAAAAATCGATGTTGAAGGCGTACGTGTGAAAATCGTCCATTCAGCAGTTGGCGCAATCAATGAAAGTGACGTAACGCTTGCTGCAGCAAGTAATGCGATTATCATCGGATTTAACGTTCGCCCAACACCTCAAGCAAGACAACAAGCAGAAGCAGAAGAAGTCGATATTCGCTTGCACCGTATCATTTATAAAGCGATCGAAGAAATCGAAACAGCGATGAAAGGAATGCTTGATCCTGAATTCGAAGAAAAAATCACTGGTCAAATGATCGTTCGTGAAACGTATAAAGTTTCGAAAGTCGGAACGATTGCTGGAGCTTACGTTACAGAAGGCTTTATCCGTCGCGACAGTGGCGTACGTGTGATCCGTGAAGGAATCGTGATTTACGAAGGTAAATTAGAAAGCTTGAAACGCTTCAAAGACGATGCCAAAGAAGTCCGCATGGGGTATGAATGTGGAGCAATGGTTGAAAAATTCAATGACCTTAAAGTAGATGACATCATCGAAGGCTTTGTAATGGAAGAAATCAAAGCCGACTAATAGGAGGGATACTATGGCAAACTATAGAGACCGTCGAGTGGCACAAGAAATTTTAAAAGAAGTCAATCAAATCTTACGTAAAAAAGTGCGTGACCCACGTGTACAAGATGTGACCATTACAGATGTTCACGTTACAGGTGATTTGCAACAAGCAACAATTTATTACAGTATTTTATCTGACTTGGCTTCTGATCGTGAAAAGGCGCAAAAAGGATTGGAAAAATCTTCTGGTCTGATCCGTCGTGAACTCGGACACGCACTCACGTTATATAAAACACCAGAACTTGTTTTTGAGATTGATCAATCAGTTCAATATGGAACAAAAATCGATCAGTTGTTACGCGATTTAAACAAAGAGTAAACAAGTAGAGTATCGACCGCGGTCGATACTCTTTTTTTATGATCAAACTTGATAGATGGATATGCTATAATAAAGCAGTTAAAAAAAGAGAGGTGTAAACCATGGATGGTATCTTACCGTTATGGAAAGAGCGTGGCATGACGAGCCACGATTGTGTATTTAAATTAAGAAAGATCTTGCAAACAAAAAAAGTTGGACACGGCGGAACACTTGATCCTGATGTAGAAGGCATTTTACCGATTTGCATCGGTAAAGGAACCAAAGTGATCGAATTTTTGACCGATTCGGGTAAAGTTTACGAAGGAGAGATCACGCTAGGTTTTAGTACGACAACTGAAGATAAATCAGGGGAAGTAGTGGAGCAAAAAGCGGTACTTGCGCCACTTACAACGATCGAGATCGATGAAAAAATGGCAAGTATGGTAGGAGAGATCACACAGATTCCTCCTATGTATTCAGCTGTCAAAGTCAACGGTCGTAAACTTTACGAGTACGCGCGCAATAACGAAGAAGTGGAGCGTCCAATCAGAAAAGCTGTGATCACTTCTTTTGAACGCACAACAGAGCCAGTGTTCGATCAAGAAACACAAACACAGTCATGGTACTTTAAAGTAGCGTGTGGCAAAGGGACCTATGTTCGCACTTTAGCTGTTGATCTAGGCAAAGCATTAGGCTATCCAGCGCATATGTCAGATCTTGTTCGGACGCAAAGTGGTGGATTTACAAAAGCACAGGCATTGACGTTAAGTCAAGTTCAAGAAGCAAAAGAAGAAAATCGCTTAGAAGACTTTATTTTGCCGATCGAGTATGGTGTGAAAAAATTTGATCGAGTCGATATTAGTGATCGTTTATACCAACAAGTCAAAAATGGAATGCGTTTAGACTATACTGTTTTTGGCCTTCAACATGTTCCAAGTGAGCCGATTGCTTTGTTTTATCAAGAAAACGTTGTAAGTTTATACTATCGCTATGATGAGAAGACGACGGTTTTAAAACCGCTAAAAGTATTTCGAAACGATTAAGGAGACAGTATGCAAGTAATTGAGATTAGACATCCTTATCATCAAGAACAACTACCTAATGAACCCATGGTTTTGGTATTGGGTTTTTTTGACGGGGTACACAAAGGACATCAAAAAGTGATTGAAACAGGGCGTAAAAAGGCAGACGAATTAGGCATTAAATTAGCTGTGATGACATTTAATCAACATCCATCGATCGTATTTAAGAAAATCGCGCCACATTCGATGAAGTATTTAACAACAGTGAAACAAAAAGCAAACTTGATGGCACAACAAGGCGTGGATTACTTATTTGTTGTCGATTTTACTTCAGGATTTGCTAGTCTATCTCCGCAAGCATTTGTCGATCAATATATCGTCAATTGGCAAGCGAAAGTTGTCGTTGCGGGGTTTGATTATACGTATGGACCCAAAGAAATCGCGGCGATGGAGCATTTACCGCTTTATGCCAAGGAACGTTTTGAGGTCATTACGGTACCTAAAAAGACGCTAACAGGTGAAAAGGTCAGCTCAACGCGCATCCGTCAAGCGTTAGCTGCAGGAGAAATGGAGGAAGTGAATACAATGTTAGGGTATGAATACGTAACAGAAGGGTTGGTCGTTCATGGAGATGCTAGAGGACGTTTATTAGGGTTTCCGACTGCCAATATCCAAACCAAATCGACAGTGCGTTTACCAAAAGAAGGGGTTTATGTAACCGAGATTTTGATCGGTGATACGTGGTATCCTTCAATGGGGTCTATTGGTCGAAATGATACCTTTGAAAAAAATCGACCTATTACAGTGGAAGTAAATATTTTTGACTTTCACGAAGATATTTACGGCGAACATGTTGAAGTACGTTGGTTGGCTTATCTACGTGATCAAGAAGCCTATCCTTCAGTGGACGCTTTGGTCACGCAACTACAATTAGATGAAAAAAATAGTCGTGCTTACTTTACTGACAAATAAAGGAGGGGTTATTTGGGCGAAAAAACAAAAACAACGACGGGCTTACCGAAATATCAACAAGTTGCAATTGAAATCGCGGAACGTATTGTGGAAGGCCGTTACCGTATTGGGGAAAAAATCCATGCACGCTCGACACTTGCGACGCATTTTAATGTTTCACCAGAAACGGCACGCAAAGCGATCAATGTGTTAGTGGATCTACAAATTATGGACGTCAAACATGGAAGTGGTGCATTTGTATCATCAAAAGAAAAAGCACATGATTTTGTTGAGCAATATAAGGGGATCCAGACCATTCAAATGATTCGTGAAGATATGAAAGAAAGTATCCAGCGATCTAAAGAAGAAGCTGAACGACAATATCAGTTGTTAAATGACTTGGTGCGTCAAATGAAGCAAGTTCACGATCAATTGCCTTTTGTACCATATGAGATTTTTTTGACGAGTGAAGCACGTAACTTAGAAGTGAGTATCAAAGATTTAAACTTTTGGCATCAAACAGGTGGAACGATTATTGCCATTCAAACAGATACGGAAACAATTATTTCTCCAGGGCCGTACGCGAAACTAAGTGTTGGCAATCGAGTGTTTTTTGTTGGAAGTGAAGTCGTTTACCAACGTGTATCTAACTTTTTTTATGCGAATGAAACCCGTTAATATCAGCTTACATTGAGCCGGAACTTTTTTTCATGAAAAGTTTCGGTTCAATTTTTTGACAAACTGACCACACGATGTTAATATAGTATGGTCAGTTTGATATTTTTTTAATATTTAAATCAGAAATAGGAGAGTGATATTTTTGGTAAAAGTTCGAGTGGAACATTTAACAAAAATCTTTGGGAAACGTCAACAACAGGCGTTAGAATTAGTAAAACAAAATAAATCGAAAAATGAAATCTTAGAACAAACCGGAGCAACGGTTGGAGTTTATGACGCGAATTTCGAAGTGAATGAAGGGGAAATCTTCGTAATTATGGGTCTATCTGGTAGTGGGAAATCGACACTCGTTCGCTTGATCAATCGCTTGATCGATCCTTCTTATGGAGATATCTATATCGATGGTGAAGATATCGCAAAAATGAATAAAGAAGAATTACGCGAGGTCCGTCGTCACAAAATCAACATGGTATTCCAAAACTTTGGGCTATTCCCACACCGTACGATTTTAGAAAATACGGAATATGGTTTGGAAGTTCGTGGTGTACCAAAAGAAGAACGTACACAAAAAGCCGAACAAGCGTTAGAAAATTCTAGTTTGATCTCATTTAAAGATCAATATCCAAATCAATTATCTGGTGGGATGCAACAACGTGTGGGGCTAGCCCGTGCATTAGCAAATGACCCAGAAATCTTATTGATGGATGAAGCTTTTTCAGCGCTTGACCCGTTGATCCGTCGTGAAATGCAAGATGAGTTATTGGAACTACAAACAAAAGTTCAAAAAACAATCATCTTCATCACTCATGACTTAAATGAAGCTTTACGCATTGGTGATCGCATCGCCTTGATGAAAGATGGTCAAATCATGCAGATCGGTACGGGTGAGGAAATCTTAACAAACCCAGCCAATGACTTTGTCCGCGAATTCGTAGAAGATGTGGATCGCTCGAAAGTCTTGACGGCGCAAAACATTATGGTTCCTGCGATTACCACAAACATCGAAATCGATGGACCAAACGTTGCGTTAACACGTATGCGTAAAGAAGAAGTAAGTATGTTACTTGCAATCGACAAACAGCGTAAATTAAAAGGAAGCTTAACGGCAGAATCTGCTCGTGACGCTCGTAAAAATAATTTACCATTAAAAGAAGTAATCGATAAAAATGTGAAGAAAGTCCATGCAGATACATTAGTCACGGACATTTTCAACTTGATTTATGATTCTCCAACTCCATTAGCTGTTGTCGATGACAATGAAAAATTAATGGGAGTTGTGATTCGCGGTAGTGTGATTGAAGCTTTGGCTGATACAGAAGGACCTATCGAAGAATCAATCATTGAGGAGGAAATGTTAAATGGATAATTTTTTACAACAATCGATTCCAGTTGCAGATTGGGTTGAAAGTGCATCAAGCTGGATAACTACAACTTTTTCTGGATTATTTCAAGTCGTTCAAGACGGCGGAACTGCCGGAATGAACTTTATTACTAACGTATTAACATTGATTAATCCGTTATTGTTTATTGTCGTGATGACTGTCGCAGCCTTTATGATTTCTGGCCGTAAATGGGGATTAGCTGCGTTTAGTTTTATTGGATTGCTATACATCTACAATCAAAACTTGTGGGGCGACTTGATGAATACCGTGACGTTAGTGATCGTATCCAGTTTAGTGTCGATCATCATTGGGGTACCACTAGGGATCTGGATGGCCAAAAGTGATCGTGCAGAAAAAGTGATCCAACCGATTCTTGACTTCATGCAAACCATGCCTGGTTTCGTCTACTTGATTCCAGCTGTTGCCTTCTTTGGTATCGGGATGGTTCCTGGGGTATTTGCCTCTGTAATCTTTGCTTTACCACCAACTGTTCGTTTTACGAACTTAGGGATTCGTCAAATTCCTAAAGAATTGGTTGAAGCATCGGATTCATTTGGTAGTACGGGACGTCAACGTCTATTCAAATTAGAATTGCCATTAGCAAAAAGTACGATTTTAGCTGGGATCAACCAAACAACAATGCTTGCATTGTCAATGGTCGTGATCGCGTCGATGATCGGAGCTCCTGGTCTAGGTCGTGGAGTATTATCTGCCTTACAACATGCGCAAGTCGGAAATGGTTTTGTAAACGGGTTAGCCTTAGTAATCTTAGCGATTATTATCGACCGTTTCACACAATTGATCAATAAACCAAATCACCAAAAAGAAAAATCTGTTAGCAAGAAAACTTCTCGTATTGTGACAGTCGTAGCACTTGCTGCTATCGTAGTATCAATCGTAAGTGGTGCTTTCTTTAATGGTAAAGATAATCAAGCTGGAGCGAAAGGTACGGTAAACTTAGCTTATGTGGAGTGGGATACTGAAGTTGCATCAACGAATGTTGTCGGTGAAGTTTTGAAACAAATGGGCTACACCGTAAACTTAACCCCTTTAGATAATGCGATCATGTGGCAATCTGTGGCAACTGGTCAGTCAGATGCGATGTTATCTGCTTGGTTACCAAGTACGCATAAACCACAATATGAAAAATATAAAGATCAATTGGTCGATTTAGGACCGAACCTTGAAGGAGCTAAAGTTGGATTAGTTGTGCCATCTTATATGGACGTGAATTCAATCGAAGACCTAAAAGACCAAGCTAACAAAGAAATCGTTGGGATCGAACCTGGTTCAGGTGCAGTAGCTGCAGCTGAAAAAACCCAAGAGTCTTATCCAAACTTAGCAGATTGGAAAGTTTCGACTTCTTCATCTGGTGCGATGATGGTTGCGTTAGATCAAGCGTACCAAAACAAACAACCGATCGTGATCACAGGTTGGTCACCACATTGGATGTTTGCAAAATATGACTTGAAATATCTTGAAGATCCAAAAGAGACAATGGGTGGAGCAGAAAGCATCCATACCATGACACGTGAAGGATTCAAAGATGATATGCCAGAAGTCAATGAAGTATTAGACAACTTTAACTGGACAACAGATGATGTTGAATCTGTAATGCTTGAAATTTCTAATGGCGTGTCACCTGAAAAAGCAGCACAAAACTGGATTGAAAAAAATCAAGATAAAGTCGACGAATGGACTAAATAAACAAAAAAGAAGTCATCTGAATATGGCTTCTTTTTTTGTTTTGCTTTTTGTAGAGTGACTTTACATGGTAAAAGATGTTATAGAATAAGCTATTCATTTGTTGTACTCATTCTAGTTTTATTTTTCATTTTCCAACATATCTGCCCCGGTAGGAACAAAATAAGCTGTCCCCTCATTTTTCCAACCAACATCGACTAAATGTTGGATCTCAGAGGCATTTTTAGTAAATAAATGGCTTCCCGGTCCATCAGCATTCGGATTGAAGGCACGGTATACGGCTTGTGTATTCATTGTTTGAATGAAATCCCTTCTGGAATCCAAGTCGCTTCATATAGTGCAAAATATTCACCTTGGTTCGTCGTAAACATATGCTCACCAGAATTTGGATTATAAATACGATAAATCGGTACCGTTGACCAGTCATATCCTGCGTATGCTACAGCCTCGTTTTTCCATCCTTTATCGACAACATAATTAAATTCATCTTTAGACATCGTATAAAGATGATCTCCAGAATTTGGGTTATACGCACGATAAACATCCTGGATAACTCCGTGGGCGAACGGTGCTGGATATGGCAGATTTGGATTGCCTAGCTCACCCAAAATGAACGTCAATTGATCAAAATGAGTAAATTCTTCTTTAAATTGTGCAAGCGATGTTGCAGTTCCATCTAATTGCCAAGCTGATTCGCTATTTTTAATAGAAACATTTTCTCCAAACAAAAGATGTTTCACTTCTTTACGAGCAATTTTTTGAGAGGCGTCCACAAATTCTGAATTCTTTTCAACTTCTGAAAGTGTAGCAGCATCATAGATTACACCGTTTTCAACACGTAAAGTACCTGTTTTGGTATCAAAGGTTACTTTTGCTGTACCCCATGTACTTATAACTGTATTTTTTTCGGTCATTACAGGTGGTTGACTTTCTGCATAAACGATAGTGGTAGTCAATGCTGTGGCACTAACTGTGAGTAAAATTGTCGCACAAAACCCAATCAATACACTTTTTTTCATGTTTTTCCCTTCTTTCTTATTCAAAAATAAGATCACTTAAAGAAAATGGTAGGTTATCCATCCCAAACGATCTCTTACTTACAAGTATATAGAATAAGAGGTTAAAAGTGAAATTACCTTTTGTGTTTAGATTTTTGTAAAGCGGTTAGTGCATAGCAGTTAAATGAGTAGACAAGTGATTGTACTATAAAAGTTATGCATTTTTTTTGAACTCGCTCAGAAATGAAATCACGATTTTGATAGTAAAATTAAATTTAGCACACGAGTGAAAGTAGTATTTTGACATTTCGGTTTTATGTTGAAGAATCTCTTAAATTAAAATGAAATAAAAATGATTGTATTCAAATTTTAGGTAAGGGAGTGAGTTTTATGAAAATGAAGTATATTAGGTATAGTAGGGCTCGTTGTATTGATCGGGATTGGATTGTTTATCGTGAAGACGAGTACAAAAACAGAACCAGAATTTACTGTAACAAAAGAAAAAGACCAAACAATCTATACGATTACGCAAAAAGAAGACGAATATATCGAGATTGAAAGCAAGGATCTACGAGCGAATACAAGTACAGATGAAATGTCGACAAAAAATAGTCAAGTACCTTCCACTATAACCTATACTGTCACATTTAGTGTAGCGCAAAAAGAAGGAAAGGCAACATCTGAAGTCAAGATGTCTGTATCCGACACTAAATATGGAGAGATGGATGCTTACAAAAGCAGTAGGTCTTTTGACAAGACCTACTGCTTTTGTCCCATATAATCAATCAAAAAATGGTGCCGTAGGGGTCTTTATTTTTTCTGATCAAGAGCAGACGATCGAAGCTGTAAAAAAAGATCCTGAAAAGGCCAAAAAGTAAATCAGTCAAGATGATATTCTAGTGGAGCAAATCATTACCCTAAAAGAAAGATAATACATTCAGACTTTTAAACAGTGTGGATCGTAATGGTTTTGTGGTACACTAACCAAAGACCAAAAGAATGAAGAGGAATTTGATAATCATGAATCAACCAACACAATTGCAACGATCCGCTTATATTCACATCCCATTTTGTGAACATATCTGCTTTTATTGTGATTTTAATAAAGTATTTTTAGAAGGACAACCAGTCGACGAATATGTGACACGTTTATTAGATGAGATCTCATTGGCGCTAGCTAAACAACCGATCACCGCATCTCCTACGATCTATATCGGAGGTGGCACACCGACTTCTTTAAATGAAGCGCAGCTCGATGCCTTACTTTCTGGAGTCGTGTCGCGCTTTCCGATGGAGACGGTTAAAGAATTTACGATTGAAGCAAATCCCGGTGATTTGACAAAAGGAAAACTACAAGTCATGAAAAATTATGGCATCGATCGTCTGTCGATGGGGGTACAAACATTTGACGACCGTTTGTTGAAAAAGATTGGGCGTAAACATTCCGCGCAAGATGTTTACGATACGTTAGTCTTGCTTGATAAAGAAGGATTCCACAATATCAGTATCGATTTGATCTATGCTTTACCTGGTCAAACGCTTGAAGGATTTTCGGATACCTTAGCGCAAGCGTTAGCCTTTGACTTGCCGCATTATTCGTTGTATTCGTTAATTTTAGAAAATAAAACGATGTTTATGAATTGGGTCCGCCAAGGGCGAATGGAATTACCTAGTCAAGAAGTCGAAGTGACGATGTTTGAGCAAACGATTGAAGCAATGGAAAAATCAGGGCATCACCAATATGAAATCAGTAATTTTGCAAAACCTGGCTTTGAATCCAAGCATAATTTAGTGTATTGGAACAATGAGGAATACTTTGGGTTTGGAGCAGGTGCTAGCGGGTATGCCGATCAGACCCGCTATCGTAATTTTGGTCCGATCCAGCATTATCTCAACCCATTACGCGAACAAACTCTCCCCATTATGGAGCAAGAACCGATTGCTAGAGTCAATCAAATCGAAGAAGAACTCTTTTTAGGGTTGCGGAAACAAACGGGTGTGTCAAAAGCACACTTTGCAACGAAATTTTCGACAACGATCGACGCGTTATATCGACCAGTTTTAGATGAACTGATTGCTAAAGGATGGTTGATCGAAACAAAAGAAGCAATCGCTTTAACGAAAGCAGGAATGTTTGTAGGAAATGAAGTATTTGAACGTTTTTTATTGGATAAATAGTTACGAAACCGCTAGAGCAATTGGACTCTAGCGGTTTTTAGCACTTGATATAAAAGAGTGCTAAAAATGTGAGTGAAATTCTTGACAATTATCTAGAATATGATATATTTATACTTGTATTAGCACTTAAGTATATCGAGTGCTAACAAGGGGTGATGAAAATGTTGACCAATAGACAAGAAGAGATTCTACGTCTTATCATCCAGAACTATACTAGCGATGAACAGCCAGTTGGTTCGAAAACATTGATGGAATCTGGAATTGAAGCGAGTTCGGCTACGATTCGAAACGAGATGAAAACATTAGAAGCAAAAGGGTTAGTATTAAAGACCCATTCTTCTTCAGGACGTGTTCCTTCATTAGAAGGGTATCGTTATTATGTGGACCATTTATTGGTTCCAAAAACGATCTCTAAAGAAGAGACAGTCATGATCAAACATGCTTTTGCAAAAGAATTTCATGAAATCAATGAGATCATTCGTCAATCTGCGCTATTATTATCCCAGATGACAAATTATACTGCACTAGCACTTGGTCCGGAGATGAGTGATCGCAAGCTAACCGGGTTTCGGATGATTCCGTTAAATCAAAGACAAGTAGTGACGATTATTGTAACGGATAAAAATAACGTACAAAGTAGCGTATTTACAATTCCGGATACGATGAAGCTTGAAGATTTAGAAATGATTGCTTCAATAGTAAATGAGCGTCTACTTAATGAGTCATTGTTAACGGTATACCATCGTTTACGAACCGAGATTCCCATGATTATGAATCGCTATTTTCAATCGACGGAAGGGATTTTAGATGTGTTTTATCATCTGCTCAGTCAAGCGTTTGAAGATAAGGTATTCGTTAGTGGACGGATGAATGTATTGAATTTCGAAACGAATCAAAGTGGCACGACAGTGAAACAATTGTATGATTTTATGAAAGATTCTGAAGCGCTCGGTCAATTGTTTGCTTCTAGAAACGACTCGATCCAAGTCAAAATTGGAAAAGAGATCGGTGTGGATCTACTAGAAAATATGAGTATCATTCAAGCAAACTATGAAATTGAAAACCATGGCTTAGGAACCATTGCCTTATTAGGCCCGGCGAATATGCCTTATGCGCAAATGTATAGCTTAATGGATCTATTCAAAGATGAGCTATCCACGACATTAGCCAATTATTATAATGGATTAGACCATGTTTATCATCTATAGAAAGGATGGAATTAAGTGACAAAACATGAGCAAGATATGCAAGAAGAACAAGTCGAGGAACTTGTAGAAGATCAAGTGACCGAAGCAATGGAAGAAGAGGTTGTATCTGAACTAGATACAGTTAAAGCTGAATTTGAAGCAATGGAAGATAAGTTCTTACGTGCTTCTGCGGAAATTGCGAATATTACTTCACGCAATCGTAACGAACGTGAATTGTTGCAAAAATACCGTTCTCAAGATTTAGGGAAAAAAGTATTGCCTGCAATCGACAATTTAGAGCGTGCAATGGCTGCTGAAGTAACGGATGAACAAAGTCAAAGCTTGAAAAAAGGCGTTGAAATGGTCTTAGAAAGCTTACGACATGCGTTAAAAGAAGAAGGAATCGAAGAAATTCCGGCTAAAGGTGAACCGTTTGATCCAATGCTGCATCAAGCAGTACAAACGATCCCAGCAACTGAAGATCAAGCAACAGATACGATCGTGGAAGTCTTACAAAAAGGCTATCGCTTACATGATCGCGTCTTACGACCAAGTATGGTTATCGTTGCACAATAAAAAATAAATCAAACCAATATTGATGTAAAATGAAAAAGGAGAGAATTAGATATGAGTAAAATTATCGGAATCGACTTAGGAACTACAAACTCTGCAGTAGCTGTATTAGAAGGCGGAGAAGCAAAAATCATTACAAATCCTGAAGGAAATCGTACAACTCCTTCTGTTGTCTCATTTAAAAATGGTGAAATCCAAGTGGGTGAAGTAGCAAAACGCCAAGCTGTAACAAACCCAAATACGATTTCTTCAATCAAACGCTACATGGGCGAACCTGGATACAAAGTTGAAGTAGAAGGTAAAAACTACACACCTCAAGAAATCTCAGCAATGATCTTACAATACATTAAAGGATTTGCAGAAGATTATCTAGGTGAAAAAGTTGAAAAAGCAGTCATCACTGTTCCTGCTTACTTTAACGATGCGCAACGTCAAGCAACAAAAGACGCTGGTAAAATCGCTGGTTTAGAAGTGGAACGTATCGTTAATGAACCAACAGCAGCAGCTTTGGCTTATGGTTTAGACAAAACAGATAAAGATGAAAAAATCTTAGTATTTGACCTTGGTGGAGGTACATTTGACGTATCTGTACTTGAATTAGGTGACGGCGTGTTTGACGTATTGTCAACAGCTGGAGATAACTTATTAGGTGGGGATGACTTTGATAACAAAATCATCGACCACATGGTAGATGCGTTCAAAAAAGAAAATGGAATCGATTTAAGTAAAGATAAAATGGCAGTTCAACGTTTGAAAGATGCTGCTGAAAAAGCGAAAAAAGATCTTTCTGGTGTATCAAGCACACAAATCAGCTTGCCATTTATCACAGCTGGAGAAGCAGGTCCACTTCACTTAGAAATGACCTTAACACGTGCGAAATTTGACGAAATCACAGCTGACTTAGTAGAACGTACAAAAGGTCCTGTACGTCAAGCACTAAAAGATGCTGGTTTATCTCAATCAGATATCGATGAAGTGATCTTAGTTGGTGGTTCTACACGTATTCCTGCAGTAGTAGAAGCAGTACGTAAAGAAACTGGTAAAGAACCAAACAAATCTGTAAACCCGGATGAAGTAGTGGCAATGGGAGCTGCGATCCAAGGTGGGGTAATCACTGGAGATGTAAAAGACGTTGTCTTACTTGACGTAACTCCATTATCATTAGGTATCGAAACAATGGGTGGCGTATTTACGAAATTGATCGATCGTAACACAACGATCCCAACAAGTAAATCACAAGTCTTCTCAACAGCAGCAGACAACCAACCAGCTGTAGATATTCACGTATTACAAGGTGAACGTCCAATGGCAGCAGATAACAAAACATTAGGTCGCTTCCAATTGACAGATATCCCAGCAGCACCACGTGGAATCCCTCAAATCGAAGTAACATTTGATATCGATAAAAATGGTATCGTAAATGTATCGGCTAAAGATTTAGGTACACAAAAAGAACAAACGATCACAATCAAATCTTCTTCAGGTTTATCTGATGATGAAATCGAACGCATGGTAAAAGATGCAGAAGCGAATGCTGAAGCAGATAAAGCGCGTAAAGAAGAAGTCGATCTACGTAATGAAGTCGATGCTTTATTGTTCACTGTAGATAAAACAACAAAAGAACTTGAAGGTAAAGTCGAAGAAGACGAATTGAAAAAAGCGGAAGAAGCGCGCGATGAATTAAAAGCGGCTGTGGAAGCAAATGATATCGAAGCAATGAAAACAAAACGTGATGCGTTAAACGAAATCGTACAAAACTTAACCGTTAAATTGTATGAACAAGCTGCTCAACAACAAGCACAAGCAGATCCTAACGCAGCTCAAAGTGGCGCTGATGATGTAGTCGATGCTGACTTTGAAGAAGTGGATGACAACAAATAATCTAGTTCACGTTGAAAAAGCCAAAGTCGACTGCTTTGGCTTTTTCTTTTGATAAAATTTGAGTAACATCTTGAAAAAATCTATGTTAGAATACTAAGGTATATGAAGAAAACGGAGGGAAGCCCATGGCAACAAAACGTGATTATTATGAAGTCCTAGGTTTACAAAAAGGAGCTTCGGACGATGAAATAAAAAAAGCGTATCGTAAGCTTTCCAAAAAATACCATCCAGATATCAATAAAGAAGAAGGCGCTGAAGCTCAGTTTAAAGAAGTTTCAGAGGCATATGAAATTTTAAGTGATCCACAAAAACGTGCCGCTTATGATCAATATGGACATGCCGGGACAGATCCAAACTATGGTGGCGGCGGAGGCTTTGGTGGCTTCGGCGGTGCTGGTGGATTCTCTGGTGGTGGTTTTGGTGGCTTTGAAGATATCTTTGAGTCATTTTTTGGCGGCGGAGGTGGACGTGCTGCTAATCCTAATGCTCCAAGACAAGGTGCAGATCTACAATACATTATCGATTTAACGTTTGAAGAAGCGGTTTTTGGTGTAGAAAAAGAAATCCACTATAAACGTGAAGAAACCTGTCATACGTGTGAGGGTAGCGGAGCAAAACCAGGTACGCAACCAGAAACCTGTCATAAATGTCACGGAGCAGGTCGTATCAATGTAGAACGTCAAACACCGCTTGGTCGTGTGATGACACAACAAACGTGTGACGTGTGTCATGGAACAGGAAAAGAAATTGCGCATCCATGTGAAACGTGTCATGGAACAGGGCATGAAAAAGCGAATCATAAAGTAAAAGTCACTGTTCCAGCTGGAGTAGAAGACGATCAACAAATGCGTTTAGCTTCTCAAGGTGAAGCCGGAACCAACGGTGGTCCTTATGGAGATCTATACGTGATTTTCAGAGTTAAATCGTCAAATATTTTTGAACGTGATGGCGGTGAGATTTACTATGAATTGCCATTAAACTTTGTTCAAGCAGCTTTAGGTGATGAAGTCCAAGTACCAACGGTTCATGGTGATGTGAAATTGAAGATCCCTGCTGGTACCCAAACAGGTGCGAAATTCCGCTTACGTGGTAAAGGAGCGCCTCGTCTACGTGGTGGTGGAAACGGTGATCAACAAGTGACCGTGAAATTGATTACACCGAAAAACTTAAATGAACAGCAAAAAGATGCGTTACGTGAATTTGCGAAAGCATCTGGTTTAAGTACTACAGAACAACATGCAGAAGGCTTTTTCGATAAAGTTAAAGATGCATTTGGTGGTAAGAAAAAATAAGCAAAAAGAAGCTGTGACCAAAATGGATAGCTTTAAGAAATAAGCCGAATCACGCCCGATAATTTCGGCTCTTTGTCAATAAGGACTGATGAAGAGAAATTTTACAAATCAGAGGAAGTAGAGAAATCTGCTTCCTCTGATTTTTTTGTTATTTTATGACGATTAACTGATTCATCATAAAAATTCTCGTTCTCATATTGTCAAAGGATTTAAATCCGTAACTTACTCGTTTTAGTGTTTTGATATGCGTGTTTTTAGCTTCGATTTTTCCGTTAGAATAGGGATAGATCATGG